>VBDA01000067.1 GCA_005883655.1 Betaproteobacteria bacterium
GCAGCCCGACATAGGTCAGTGCAGCGAAAAACACCATTGCGCCCTGCGCGAAGTTGAATACTCCCGACGCCTTGTAGATCAATACGAAGCCGAGAGCAACGAGCGAATACATCACGCCGGAGAGCAGCCCGCCAATCAGGACTTCGAAGAAGAACTGCATACGCGATCAGCCCCGAGATTCGTCCGCAGCTCTGCTCAATTCGCCACCCCCAGATACGCGTCGATCACTGCCTGGTTGCCGCGCACCTCGTCGGGCGTGCCATCGCCGATCTTCTTGCCGTAGTCGAGCACTGCCACGCGGTCGGAAATGTCCATGACGACACCCATGTCGTGCTCGATCAGCACGATCGTCGTTCCGTATTGCTCGTTGACGTCGAGCACAAAGCGGCACATGTCCTGCTTTTCCTCGACGTTCATTCCTGCCATCGGTTCGTCGAGCAGCAGCAAGATCGGTTCCGCGGCCAGAGCGCGGGCGAGCTCCACGCGCTTTTGCAATCCGTACGGCAGCTTCCCCACCGGCGTCTTGCGGATGTGCTGGATCTCCAGAAAATCGATGACCTCCTCGACCTTGCGCCGGTTTTCGATCTCCTCGCGCCGCGCGCGCCCAAGGTAGATCGCCTGCTCGATGAAGGTCGCACGCATCCTCAGATTGCGCCCGGTCAGAATGTTATCGAGGACCGACATGCCCTTGAACAGCGCGATGTTCTGAAATGTGCGCGCAATGCCCTGCGCGGCGGCCCTATGAGTGTTCATGTCGCGCCGGACCTCGCCGCGAAACGTGATCGTTCCCTGCTGCGGATGGTAGACACCATTGATCACGTTCAGCAACGAGCTCTTGCCCGCGCCGTTGGGTCCGATGATGGCGCGGATCTCGTGCTCGCGAACCTCGAAGCTGATTCCGGTGAGCGCTTTCACCCCGCCGAACGAAAGCGAGATATTGTCGAGCTGCAGCACCACTGCGCCGCTGCTGCGTGCGGTGCTCATGCGCCGGTCTTGCCTCTCACGCTGCCTCGCGCGCGGCGGCCGCGGGCAGGGTTTTGGCTTCCTCTATCCTCAAGTCGGCTGCGACCATGCCGCTACGGCCATCCTCGAATTTCACCAGCGTCTCGATATGCTGCACGTCCTTGTCCGAATACAACGCGTCGATCAGCACCGCATACTTTTCCGCAATGAAGTTTCGGCGCACCTTGCGCGTGCGGGTAAGCTCGTCGTCGTCGGGGTCGAGCTCCTTGTGGAGGATGATGAAGCGGTGAATTTGCGAGGCGGCAAGCGGGCCCTCGCGTGCAAGCTCGGCGTTGACTTGCGCTACGCATTCACCGATCAGCCGATAGACCTCGGGCTTCGCGCCCAAGTCGGTGTAGCCTGAGTAGGCGATGCCACGGCGTTCGGCCCAGTTGCCGACCGAGCCCATATCGATGTTGACGAACGCGCATACCTTATCGCGGGCGTTGCCGAACGCCACCGCCTCCTTGATGTGCGGGAAGAACTTGAGCTTGTTCTCGATGTAGTTCGGCGCGAACAGCGCGCCGCCGCTCATCTTGCCGACGTCCTTGGCGCGATCGATGATCTTGAGCTGCCCGCTGTCGTCGATCAAGCCCGCATCTCCGGTGTGAAAAAATCCTTCCGCGTCGATCGATTCCACGGTCGCGTCGGGCCGCTTGTAGTATTCCTTGAGCAGCATCGGACCGCGCACCAGGACCTCGCCGCCTTCGGCAATCTTGATTTCGACGCCCGGCGCCGCTTGGCCGACGGTGTCGAACTTGACCCCGCCATCGGGTTGAAGGCAGACGTAGGCGCAGGTCTCGGTCGAGCCGTAGAGCTGCTTCAGGTTGATCCCGATCGAACGATAAAAGCGGAACAGATCGGGGCCGATGGCAGCGCCCGCCGTATAGGCAACCCGGATGCGGCTCATGCCGAGAACGTTGCGCAACGGTGCATAGACCAGCAGATTCCCAAGTGCGTACAGCAGTCGATCGCTCGCCGCTACTCGCTTGCGGTCGAGGATTGCCGCGCCGCAGCGCCTGGCGACGTCGGTGAAGTATCGAAACAATCTGCGCTTGACCGCGCTCGCGTCCTCCATGCGGATCATGACTTGGGTGAGCAGGTTTTCGAACACTCGCGGCGGCGCAAAGTAGTAGGTCGGCCCGATCTCGCGCAGGTCCGTCATCACCGTGTCGCCTGACTCCGGGCAGTTGATCGTGAATCCTGCGACCAGCCACTGGGCGTACGAGAACAGATGATCGCCGACCCAGGCCATGGGCAGATATGACAGGATGCTGTCGCGCGAGTCGAGCTTGTCGAACCCGCACCCACCCTGCGCTGAAGTGATAAATGCCGCGTGTGTCTGGCAAACCCCTTTAGGCTTGCCGGTGGTGCCTGAGGTGTAGAGCACGATCGACACGTCGTCGGGCCGGCCTCTTGCGACTTCGTCGTTGTAGAAATCCGGGTGCTCGAGATCGAACGCGTGTCCGATTTCCAGCAGGTGGTCGACGCCAGTCACGCCCTCATAATTGCGCAGGCCGCGAGGATCGTCGTAGTAGATATGCTTCAGGCTCGGCACCTGCGGCGCCGCTTCCAATATCTTGTCGACCTGCTCCTGATCCTCGACAATGGCGTACACGATCTCGGCGTCATTCAGCACATAGGCGAACTCTGCCGCCGGCGCGTCCTGATACATCGGCACCGCGATGCCGCCGAGCGCCTGCGCCGCGGTCATCGACCAGTAAAGGCGGGGCCGGTTATCGCCGATGATGGCGAGCCGCATGCCGCGCTTGAACCCGAGCGCCGCGAGGCCGCACGCCAGCGCGCGCACCTCGTCTGCGACCTGCGACCAGGTCCACGTCTGCCAGATGCCGAGATCTTTTTCGCGCGTCGCGGGCCGTTCACCACGCACGTGCGCATGCTCGAGCAACAAGCGCGGAAACGTCGCCAGCCCTGCTTCCATGTCCTCCTCGCCTACTGATCGGCAGGCGATCGACCCAGAGGTCGCGCTGCGCGGCTATGGTATGTCTTTTGCCGGATGGCGACAACGCCGGTACGAGGGTTATAGCTTCGACATCGCGCTACTTGACGAGCGCCGCGACTACTGGCCGTACGTCCGAAGCCCGTCAAGGTCGAGGGCGGTGATGCCTCCATATTCGGTTTGAAGCAATCCGGCCTTCTCAAGCCTTTTCAGCGCCTTGTTGAGGCGTTGGCGAGGGAGCCCCACAAGCTGCGCCAGTTCCTCTTGCGAGATTCGAAGCGACGTCCGATTCCCTGGATACAGAACGGGATTGAACAAGGCGGCCAATTTCGGCCGCGAGACGCGCCTCCGGTCCCAACAACCGATCGTGCTCGACCATGGCAACGAACTGCCCCAATCGTGCGTTCAACAAGGACGACTTGGCGGCGTTCACGGGCGGAGTGCCCGCAGGAGAGCCCGCCGACCTCATGATCACCGGAACCGTCCAGCACAACGGCGTAGCCTGTTCGCGGTCAGCGCTACCGTCAAGGTGTTGCGATGATTGCGTGAGTGCGCCGTGGCAAGGTCTGTACAGCAGCGGTGTGAGCGCGTCGCGAGAAAATCGCCAAAGGCATTTGGGAGCGCGCGGGGTGAGTGATTCGGGTGCGCGACGCGTCCTGTCGACTCACGGTCGCATCGTATGCCAATCACGTAATACGCGCGCCCCGCCGCTTCATGCGCCGCTCAGTGTGAAAGGCTCAGCCGCAGAGTCTTTTCCATAAGCGCTACAGCACCCCGTGCGCGCAAGAGCCCATAGCCGTAGCGCGTCGTCGGAATGGTGATCGAGCCTGTGAATAAAATCGCGAGCCGGATCGATTCCACGAATTCCTGCCGGGTCGCGCCGGCGGCGAGCGCCATCCGGATGTGATAAGCAAGGCATGGATCGCAGCGGTTGGCGATCGAGAGCGGGACGCCGGTCAGCTCCTTGTACTTGGCCGGAATCGCCGACTCGCCCTACGTCAGCGAATACGGCTTGTCGAAGGCAGCAACGAATTCGGATCGCTCGCTTCGAGCAGAAATCAGCTTTGAAAACTTCGCAGCCTCTCGATGTCAAGCACGGTGATTTTTCCGTAGTCGACTTTGATAATGCCGGTCTTTTCAACCCTATGCAGCGCTTCATTAGCTCGCTGCCGCGACACGCCAGCCAAATGGCCCAGCTCCTCCTGCGACACACGAATCGTGAGACTCGTCCCGGGATATAGATGCGGATGAAACAGAGCCGCCACTGCTTGAGCGACGCGTCCATCTATGTTCTGCGCACGTCCGTTTGCCACCAACGCGAGGATCTGCCCGAGGCGCTCGTTTAGTTGGTGGAGCAGAAATTGATTGAAGCCAACGCTGTTATTTACTAACCACGTAAAAGTCGATAGCGGCATAAGCGCGATACGGCTATCGCGTAGCGCGACGATGTCATAGCGACGGCGCTCGGCTTTAAGCAACGTCCCCTCCCCAAACCATCCGCCAGCAGAAACGACCAGGAAGCTCACCTCGATGCCTTCTCGTGTTGTCATGCGCATCTTGACGAGCCCGTCGCATACGCCGTACCAGTAATCTGCGGGTTCATTTACACGACATACCAGATCGCCGGACCGAACTAATCCTTCGCCCATGTCGCGGCGCACGCGGTCTAGCTGCTCAGGCGTGAGGTGTCGAGCCCAGACCGCGCCATTGGTTATGGACGCGACCGATGCCGCAAAACTTCGACGAGAAGCGGGTTTGACCAAGGTTTGGGGCCTCGTGCGGCAGGTGAAGTAGGGGCTACGATACCGCGAGGAGCAAGGTGTGTGGCTGCAGCCTGATCATGATGAGCATTGTGCGGCGCACAATCAAAGCCGGTAGTAATTGTCCCTCGGGGGACAACCCAAGTCGGCAAGGCGTCGTATATTCTTGGGCAATTGGCGCCTCAAAGCCGGCGCTTTGAAGGGCGCATTGGCGTAAAGAGGAAACCCACAAGGAGGAAGACATGTCATTGTTAACTTTAACCGTAGAGAAAAACGTGGTGGACGAGATGAGCCACGCGCACGCGCGTCCGGGTGTTTCTGCGCGCAGAATGCTCGGTGTTTGTATTGCGGTTAGTGTATCCGCGACAGGCCCTGCCCATGCGCTCACCGCAAATATCGCCAATTGCACGGTTCCCTATCTTCAGTCGTTTGCTCCCTCAAACACGCACCTGACAAGCGCAGCGATTATCAATGCGACGTCTACGCTGCCGATGTATTGCCGCGTTGATGGCACGATCGATACGCCCAACAGCACGGCGCTGACTTTCTCGACAGGGCTGCCAACGGTGTGGAACGAGAAGTTCGTGATGCTGACGCAAGGCGGATTTGCAGGCAACCCACCCAATCCCGCAGGCGGATCGGGCACCGGCGGCTCACCCGCCCCGTTGGCCGCGGGATATGCGACAGGATCGACCGATACGGGCCACAGGGGCGGGAGTTTCGATGGCTCGTTCTCGATCAATCACCCGGATCTGATCATCGACTTCGGCCATCGCGGCAACAAGGTTACGGTCGACGCGTCGAAAGCATTGATCGCCGGATATTATCAATCGGCGATCAAGCGCTCGCTTCTGGTCGGTTGCTCGAATGGCGGTCGTTCGACCATGATTCACGCGCAGCGCTATCCCGATGACTTCGACGGCTATGTGGTAGGAGCGCCTGCGTATGCGTGGCCGGGCATGCTAGGCCTGGACTTCCATCATTCCAATCTCGCCTGGTTTTCGAAGGCAGGGTCTTGGCTGTCGCCGGCCAAGGTCAAGCTGTTGTCCGATGCGGTGCTGGCTGCGTGCGACGCTAACGACGGCCTTGCCGATGCCGTCATCGATGACCCGCGCAAGTGTTCGTTCGACGTCAGGACCTTGCAGTGCAGAGGCGCAGACAGCGATAGCTGCTTGACACTTCCGCAGATCGCCGCGGTTCAGCTTTACTCATCCGACCTGAAGAACAGCTACGGGGATACCGTGTCGCCACATTGGCTTCTCAACGGCGATGAGGTGGCTGGGTTGACGGCGTGGAAGCTGGGCGCGAACCCGCCGCCCATCGCTGCGAACGGTCGTCCGGAGCCGTTAGTGCCGACGATCGCTTCGCCCAACACAGCGCAAGCTTTTAGCTTTTTCTTCGAATACGGCTCGGTAGGCTGGCAGGGCTTCAATGACCCGAATTGGTATTGGAGAAACTTCAACCTGGATAAGGATCTCAACTATCTCGCGCAGGTTGACGGCATGACGTCAGCGCTCAGTACGAACCTGATGCCCACCGTATCACATGGCGCGAAGTTCATCTTCTACCATGGATGGGCCGATCAAGCGCTGAACCCGCTGCGCACCATCATGTATTACGACGACGTGGTCGAGCGTTTCGGTAAGCAGCAGACGGATTCGTTCATGCGCGTGTTCATGGTTCCTGGCATGCAACATTGTACGGGTGGAACGGTCGCCACCGATCGAGCGGACTACATCGGTGCTCTCGAGCAATGGCTTGACACAGGGGTTGCGCCGACGCGCATCGATGCGCCACACGTTCAAGGCGGCGTAACGACACGTACGCGTCCGCTATGTGCATACCCGCTTGTGGCGAGATTCACAGGACCGCAGGGCGCGTCCACCAACGATGCTGCTAATTTCTCATGCGTTGCCGATCAGTGACTTAAGACGAGCGATGCGGTTCACAGCGTAAGCAGGGTTTTCGCATCACGGGCTTACGCCGGACGCAGTGGTCGCGCAACACCGAGGCTACCAAGCAACAGGAGCCGAGGAATGCACTTGCTGCAAGCGG
>VBDA01000553.1 GCA_005883655.1 Betaproteobacteria bacterium
GGTGCTGAAGCTGATCGAGCCGACCGCCGGCGAAGTATGGTTCGAGGGCTCCGATCTCGCGCCGTTGTCCTCCCGCGCCATGCGTCCTTACCGCCGTCGCCTGCAGATCATCTTCCAGGATCCGTACGCGAGCCTGAATCCGCGCCGGCGCGTGGGCGACACGCTGGATGAAGCGATGGCCACGCACCGCCTCCATCGCGGCGACGCCCGCGGGAAACGGATCGCGGAACTGCTGGCGCTGGTCGGTCTCGCGCCCGAGCATGCGCAGCGATTTCCCCATGAATTCTCCGGCGGGCAGCGGCAGCGGATCGACATCGCCCGCGCGCTTGCGGTCGAGCCGCAATTCATCGTTGCCGACGAGCCGGTGTCCGCACTCGACGTCTCGATTCAGGCGCAGGTCATCAATCTGCTTTGCGATTTGCGCGAGCGCTTCGGCCTCACGATGCTGTTCATCTCTCACGATCTCGACGTGGTCGAATACCTGTGCGATCGGATCGTCGTGCTCTATCTCGGCAAGGTGATGGAAGTCGCGCCGGCGAAGGAGCTGTACAGGGCGCCCAAACATCCTTATACCGAAGCGCTTCTCGCAGCGTCGCCGCGGCCGGACCCGGAAGCGCGACGTGACCGCCGTCTGCTCGAGGGCGATATCCCGAGCCCGGTCGATCCGCCTTCGGGCTGCGTTTTTCGCACCCGTTGCCCGTACGCGCTGGAGGCGTGCGCGGCGGCGGTGCCTGCATTGCGCGAATTGGCGCCGGGCCGATTCAAGGCCTGCATCCGCGACGATATTCTCTGAGACAGATCCATGATGAACCTCGATTCGATTCTTTCCGAAACGCTCGACGCCGGGACCAAGGGCTATCCGCTCTCCAGCCCGGCGCTGAAGATCTCCGACATCGGCGCGCAGCGTTGGAGCCTCCTTGCGGGCGACCTGCCGCTGCCGCTGGCGGTGATCCGCGATTCGGCGATCGCGCACAATCATGCCTGGATGCGCGACTTCACCGCGTCTACCGGCGTGCTGCTGGCGCCACACGGCAAGACAACGATGGCGCCGCAGATCTTCGCGCAGCAGCTTGCCGCGGGCGCCTGGGGGATTACCGTCGCCAACGTGCAGCAGCTCGGCATTTGCGTGCGCTTCGGCGTGCGTCGCGTCATCATGGCCAATCAACTGCTTGGCAGCGCCGAGGTCGGTGTGGTGATCCGCCTCGTAAGCGCGCATTCCGACCTCGAGTTCCATTTCCTGATCGATTCGCTGGCGCAGCTCGCTGCGATCGAAAATATCGCCGAATCACAAAAGCTGTCGCGCAAGCTCACCGCGCTAGTCGAGCTTGGTGTGCCGGGAGGCCGCACGGGCGCGAGGACCTACGACGAGGCGCTCTCCGTAGCGCGTGCCATCGCGGCGAGCAAGGTCGTGTCGCTGTCCGGCCTCGAATGCTATGAAGGGCTCCAGGTCACCGGCGACTCGGGTCGCGACGAAATCGTCGTCACCGACTTGATGCGGCGGGTGCACGACGTCGCGCTCGCCTGCGATCGCGAAGGACTCTTCGCCGAGCCGGCGATCATCCTCACCGCGGGCGGCTCGGCCGCCTTCGACATCGTCGCGCGCGATCTGCCGATGAAGCTCTCCAAGCCCGTGCTGACGATCCTGCGCAGCGGCTGTTACGTCACGCACGATTCGGGTTTCTACAACCGCATGCTGGAAGGCGTAAAAGCGAGGAGCGGCGCGGCGTGGCAGGCGCGCCCAGGCTTGCAAGCGGCGCTCGAAGTCTGGTCGCGGGTGCAATCCTGTCCCGAGCCCGGGCTGGCGATCCTCACCATGGGCAAGCGCGACGCGTCTTTCGATCTCGACATGCCAATCCCCGGCAAACGCTACCGGCCGGGAGCCGACACCTCGCCGCAGTCCGCGCCGGCGTCGTGGAAGATCGCCAACATGAACGATCAGCACGCCTATTTGCGTTTCTCCGCCGATGCAGACGCGGTGCCGCAGGTCGGCGATCTGGTCGGGTGCGGCATCTCGCACCCGTGCACGACATTCGACAAATGGCGCGCCCTGTTCACCGTCGACGACGACTATCGCGTGACCGGCGCGATCCGCACTTTCTTCTGATTGCAGAGAATCGCGTGACCAAACGCCGCAGCAAGCTCCATCGGCCCGTGGGCGACGTTCTGCTCACGATGCGCGAGCGCGCCGATGCGCTGTCTCAGGGACAGCAGCGTGTGGACGCTCTGGCGCGCCGGGCGAAGGTCAGCCCGCCGACGATCATTCGCTTCTGCCGTGCATTGGGTTTTGCGGGCCTGCGTGAATTCAAGCTGCACCTGGCACAGAGCCTCGCCGTCGGGACCTCGACACTGCATCGCGCGGTCGTGCCCGGCGACAACATGCAGACCGTGACGCACAAGGTCTTGCAGGGGGCAGCGAGCGCACTCGCCAACCTTGAGCAGCATATCTCGCCGGACGATGTCGAGCGCGCCGTCACGCGGATCGCCAAAGCGCGGCGGGTCGATTGCTACGCTGTCGGCAACACGTCGATGTTCATGGCCAGCGACGCACAGGCGCGCTTCTCCCGTCTCGGCCTGCACTCGAATTTCTATTTCGACGCGCATCTGCAACTCGTCTCGGCTGCGACGATGAACAGGAACGATGTAGCGTTGGCGATTTCGCATATCGGGCGGATGCCGTTCCTGCTGGAAACCGTCGACGTTGCCAAAGAGCAAGGTGCGATGATCATCGCCATCACGCGGCCGGACACGCCGCTTGCCAAGCGGGCCGACATCGTCCTGCCGGTCGTTGTTCCGGCCGACCCTTCGATGCGCGTCGGCACCGAGGCGTATCTGGCGCAAATGGCGTATATCGAGATACTGATGGTGGGCACCGGTTTGCGCCGGGGCCCGCCCGCGTTGCGTCAATTGAAACGCGTGCGACAGGTGCTGCAGGAGCGTGGCGTCGACAGCGAAACGCATCCGGTCCTGGAACGCGCGTGGTCCAAGGGCGAGTTGCAGCTGTCATGAGCATCGACAATGTCCGGCGCCATCGCGCGCTCGTCCTCAAGGGCGGCACCGTCGTCGACGGTACCGGTGCAGCGCGCTTCGTCGCCGATGTGCGCATCGAAGGCGAGCGCATCGCCGCGGTCGGCGCGCACCTGGAGACTCAAGACAGCGACGTGCTGGGTGTCGCAGGGAAGATCGTGGCGCCGGGCTTCATCGATGTGCACACACACGACGATCAGATCCTATTGGCCGCGCCGCAGAT
>VBDA01000582.1:0-1328 GCA_005883655.1 Betaproteobacteria bacterium
CTCTATCGGGCGCTGCTGGAACTCGATGGCAAGTGAAACGCGGTTGTCCGACACCTACGATCGCATCGCCCAGTGGTACGACGTCGATATGGCGCGCAATATGCGATTCGACGACGTCAGTTTCTACGCGGATCTTTGTCAGCGTGAAGGCGGGAGAGTGCTGGAACTTGGGTGCGGCAACGGGCGAGTGCTTCTGGAGCTCGTCTGCCGGAACATCGACGCCGTCGGCATCGACACCTCGCGCAAGATGCTTCAGCAGCTGCAGCACAAAGCGAAGGCGCGTGGATTCGCACCGAGTGCGTGCCGCATGGATGCCCGCAAGCTCGCATTCGCGCGCAGCTTCGATATCGTTCTCTGCCCGTATTCGCTGGTCACCTACATGGCGCAGCCGGACGACTTGGAACGCATGATGAGCGAGGTGCGGCAAGTGCTGCGCGCGGGTGGCCTGCTGGTGCTGGACGCATTCATCCCCCGCGACACCGTGGCCAGCGGCGATTACCGCCTCGACTATCGCCGCCCGTTCGGCGACGAGGTGCTGGCGCGTTACAAACGGGTGGCGCCCTTGACGGCCCGAATCAACAGAATCGAGCGCCGCTACGAAGTCGTTTCGACCGCTGGCGAGGTGTTGGAGGCGATCGAAACGAGCGAAGATATCCGGATCTTTTCCCCCGAAGAGCTAACCGCGGCACTGCTGCGTTCCGGATTCTCGCAGCAGCAAGTCTGGTGGGATTATGGCCAGGCGTCGCGCGACACGGATCCGCAATTCTTTACCGTCGCCGCGCGACCGATACCTAATCCTTGACCTGGCAAGTGCCGTTGCGCCAGCCGCAGGCCGGCGCAGTTGCGGTCGCGTTCGCCAATCGCGGTCAGCGATTCACGTACAGATCGGGGAATTGTTTGCGCAGCTCGCCGATCTTGGGCAGGTCGTTGATGACGATGTACATGTTCTCGGGATGCTGCGCCAGATAATTCTGGTGGTAAGCCTCCGCGGGATAGAACGCGCTTAGCGGAGCAACCTCTGTCACGATGGGCCGCGAGAATGATTTGGCCTCCTGCAACTGTGCGATATAGGCCTTCGCCAATCGTTGCTGGTCCGAGTCGGCGTAAAAAATCGCGGAGCGATACTGAGTTCCGACGTCGGGGCCCTGGCGGTTGAGCTGCGTCGGGTCGTGGGCGACGGAGAAGAACACCTTGAGCAACTGACCATAAGAGATCTGCGACGGATCGTAGACCACCTGCACCGCCTCGGCGTGTCCGGTCGACCCGGTGCCGACAAGCTCGTAGTGGGCCATCTTGGACGCGCCGCCGGAATAACCCGACGTTACGCC
>VBDA01000582.1:1533-3396 GCA_005883655.1 Betaproteobacteria bacterium
GATTTCCCGCTATGCATACGAAGCACACTAACCTCCTTCGATGAAAATGTCGCCGCGCCTGCGGCTTTCAAGCAAGTCAAAAGCCCGACTGCCGGCTCCGATTTGTCTCTTGCCTCGATGAGTCGCTCCCGGAGCCTCGAAGCTTACGGATGGAGCGGCTGCGACCGATCGTTAGACCGGTTCTGTTTCAGCGACTCTGCGTGTCCAGGTGGCCGAAGTGCGTGTGTTTTGGACCCGGCCGACGCTACGCGGTTCCACCAGCGCCCTGTAACGGGAGCTCGGCGCGAATCCGCGTTCCCCTGTTGTCGCGACCGGCGCTGACGGTAAGTGTGCCGCCAAAGCCCGCCACGCGCTGCCGCATGCCGATAATGCCATGCGAGCTCGCACGGCCCAGCGCCTCCGACGAAATGCCTACGCCGTCATCTTCCACCGTCAGCACGATCGTCGAGGGCGACTGCCGCAATTCGATTCTCACGTTGCTCGCCCGCGCATATTTGGCGATATTGGTGAGCGACTCCTGCGCCACGCGATAGAGCGCCAGCGCAGCGTCCGGCGCCAGAGCGACGGCGTTGTCCGGGAAATCCTGCAGCGGGGTAATGCCGGTGGTCGCCGTCCATTGATGCAGGTAATCCTTGAGCGCAGTGACCAGCCCGAACTGCTCCAGCAACAGCGGCCTCAGTCCTTCGATGATCCGGCGTTTGAGGCCTGCGGCTTGGTGCGCCAGGTCGACAATGATCTGCTGCCTCTCGACCAATTGCGGCGCGGTGGCTTTCAATTTTTTCAGGACCAGCTCCGCGTCCAGTACGATTGCCGTCACCACGCTCCCGAGCTCATCGTGCAACTCCGCCGCGAGCCTCGCTTTTTCGTCCTCGGAAACGCGCATAAGGTAGTGCGTCAGCTCGGTCAGCTCGGCCGTCCTTTGCTCGACCATCTCCGACAATCTTTCGTTGGATGCCTCCAATGCGCGTTCGGCCTCCTTGCGCTCGGTGATATCGGTGGAAATACCAATCAGGCCGATGATATTTCCCGTGGCATCGAACCGCGGTGTCTTGGTGGAGAGCTGTGTCCTGGTGACACCATCGATGGTAATCGTCTGTTCCGTGCGCACGCTCTGTCGCGTGCTCAAGACTCGCAAGTCGTGTTGCCGGATCCTTTCCGCCTCATCGGGATTGGCGATGTACTCGGGCAATGTCTTTCCAACGAGGTCCTCCGGTGATTTACCGAAAGCTTTGCATATCGCCGGATTGACGAGCAACAGGCGGCCGTTGGGGTCCTTGATGAAAACCCAGTCGTCGGTGTCCTGGATCACCGCCTGAAGGAGCGCGTTGGTGTCCCGAAGCTCGTGCTCCGCCTTGTCCCGACGCCGATGGTATCCACCGACGGCGCGATAAAGAATGAAAAACGCCATGACGCTGAGACTCGCGGCAGCAAACGCGATGACGAACGCGATCGCGGTGCGCCGTCCTGCCTGGGCATCGATGACCGCTGCGCGCGCGGCGACTCCTGCACGCAGCCTTCCGGTGACCTCGCGGATCTGGTCCATGACTCGTTTGCCATCGTCCGACGCGCTGATCGCCGCGGCCGGTCCCTGGTCCTTGTTACGCTCGATTGCGTTCTGGATGCTGCCCATGCGCTCGACGATCAGAGGCTTGAGCTGCGTCAAATCTTCGTTTATTTCTTCGTCACGTCCGGCAAGTCTTTCGAGCTCGGCAAGAAGTGTGGGATAAATGGTCGTGGCGCTGATATAGGGCTCCAGATATACGGCCTTGCCAGTCAGCAGGTAACCGCGTTCTCCGGTTTCGGCATCGACAAGTGACGACTGCAGCCGTTCGAGCGTGCCTTGAATGACGCGAGACTGATCGA
>VBDA01000583.1:0-2123 GCA_005883655.1 Betaproteobacteria bacterium
TCCTCGATTGACGATCACCCGCGTGGGGGAATCACCGGAACCAGGACATACGATTGCTGCAATGGGCCTGCGTGTAGTGTAGTCCTGCCGCCGAAGACGGCGGCGGGACGGTCGCGCGGATCGTCGTGCAGAAACGGACCGCAGCCGCGCAGCTCGTTCTTGAAGTTCGACAGGCGCGCTCCGGTCGCTTTGCCCCATTCCGACGATCGAGGTCGGCCAGAGCTCGATGTCGAGCGGCACGGCTTCACCCGGATCGAGCGGCTCCTCCTCGTCATGCGTGTGATACGGCCGGTATTCGGTGGAGAGCGTCGGATCGAGCTTGCGGTGCGACGCGCGCAACCAGCCTTGCGCGATGGGAGTGTGCGGATCGATCGCACCCATGAACACCACCTCGCGCAGGTCCGGCGTGAATACGCGGAAGACCAGGAACATATCCGCGTCGGCCGTCGACGACGACACGAACAACCTTGCCGCGAGCGGTCCGGTGATCTCGGTCTCGCGGTCGAGCGGTGCGCTGATGAACGTCACGCCGTCGCCTTGTGCGTCGAAGGCGATGGATCCGCCGGAGCGCACCGGTTCGCGGCCGAGGCTCTGGTCGGCCGGATCGAGGTAAAAGCGTGTCCATTGCGTTCGCGCGATAGGCCATTCGTCTTCGTGCCGGAGGACGAAGCGGTCGACGTGGCGAACTTGCAGTTGCACGCGCGGCTGCTCGCTCCAGCCGTTGTCGAGGCCTTTGAGAAAGCAGTCGAAGAAGCGCTTCTGCAGCTTGACGCCGTAGTCGGTGTAGAAGTGGGTCCAATGCTCGAGGCCGTGCGCCTCCAGCCATTTGTCCTTCGAGGCAGCGCGCACGAAGCCCTCGAAATTGCCGCGCGGGTGCAAGCCCTGTCCGCCCCAGTTGGCGGCCGACAGAAACGGTACGGTCACCTTGTCCCAGACCGGCGAGCGCGACCGGTGATAGTCGTCGTCCAGCGGATGAGCGCGGATCTGTTCGCCAAAGTCGCAGCGGTTCTGGTAGAGCTCCCGATCCGTCAGCGTCTCGTCGCCGCACACGAGCGCACCCGTGACGCGGCTCCTGGGCCCCCGTTCGCCGCGACCATACTGCACCGTGGTCACCTGCATGTCGTACCAGTTGGCCCAGAAGGTGCAGAGGATTCCGCCGTGATGCGTCATGTCGCGATACCAGTCTGCGGCGCCCTCCCAGACACACATTGCGGCAAGATGCGGCGGCTGCAGCGATGCGACGTGCCACTGGTTGATGCCGTAATACGAAATGCCGTTGAGGCCTATCTTCCCGTTCGACCACGGCTGCATGCCGGCCCACTCGATGCAGTTGTAGAGGTCCTTGGTCTCGCGCGGAGCGAAGTGATCGATGAAGCCGGGCGAACGGCCCGCGCCCCGCGAATCGACGCGCACGCAAACGTAGCCTTCGGGCACCCATTTTTCCGGGTCGACGACTTCCCAGCTCTGATATTGGTTGGTCGAGCCGCATGCGACGTCCGGATGCTCCGCTACCATGCGCTGCCACGCGCTTGGGTAGCCTTCCTGGAACGCCAGACCCTTCGCGTAGGGGCCATAACTCAGGATGACGGGATAGACTCCAGGCTCGGGCGGGCAGAAGACATCCGCGCGCAGCGTGAGCCCGTCGTCCATCGGGATCGGTGCATCCCAGTCGATGCGCATCCCATCGCGGAGCTCGCTCGCGGGCGACCCCATCGGTCCTCCTTTGGACATAAGCGCGGCGCTGTTGCGATTCATTATGTTTATCGCGCGCCAATTTGACGCCACGGTGTAGCAAGTGTCAACTTGAGTACGCGCCATATCGCGGATGATGGAGCTGCCATTGAAAATCGGTATCGCAGGCACGGGTCGAATGGGTGCGGCGGTGGCGGGCCGCTTGCTGAGCGTCGGTCACGACGTGACGGTGTGGAACCGCACGCGCGAGAAAACTGCAGCGCTCGCGCTGGCGGGCGCGAGCGTGGCGGCAACACCCGCCGAGCTCGCGACGCGAGCGGAGATCGTCGTCACATTTCTCACCGACGCGGACGCGATCGACGCTACGTATCACGGCAGCGACGGCCTGCTGGCCGGCGAGGTGCGCGGCAAACTCTTCATCGACATGAGCA
>VBDA01000583.1:2158-2588 GCA_005883655.1 Betaproteobacteria bacterium
TCATCGAGTGCCCTGTCGGTGGCACCGTCGGACCTGCCAAAGACGGCAAGCTGTTCGGATTTGTCGGCGGCGAGACGTCCGACGTGGAACGCGCGCGGCCGGTGCTCAATGATTTGTGCCGGCGCGTGGAGCATGTCGGCGCGGTGGGCGCGGGCGCCAGCATGAAGCTTGCCATCAATCTGCCGCTGCTTGTCTATTATCAGGCGCTGGGAGAAGCGCTATCGCTGTGCCGGCCGCTGGGTCTCGATCCCGCACGGCTAATCGATATCTTCGCCGACACCTCCGGCGGTCCCAACATGCTCAAGGTCCGTGGCCCGGCGATCGCGGCAGCGCTGCAAGGCAAGGAGACGACTCCCGTCACCTTCGATGTCGACCTGATCCGCAAGGATCTGCGCACGATGCTGGACGAAGCAAAGGCGCTCGGCGTGAT
>VBDA01000068.1 GCA_005883655.1 Betaproteobacteria bacterium
TAGTGAGCGGGCCTGCCCGCTGCTGGATCCCGCATGTTGGCCGGCGTTATCCGGGGCGCCGTTGGTGCTCGTCTCGTCCGGTGGCGGGCCCGCTCGGCGCCACCTCCGAAGTGCGTCAAACCTTCACGAATCAGCTATTGCGGGTCCGCTGGGAGCGGGATTCCTTGTCCGCGCGGTCGAGTGCCTGCTCGACATTACCCACGCCCTTCTGGACCTTGCCTTCCACCTGTTTCGCCGTGCCTTTGGCCTGCTGATTCTCGTTACCAGTCAGTTCGCCAACCTTTCGCTGGATTTTGCCTGCCGTATCTTTGGCAGCGCCTTTTACTTGATCGCGGTTCATGTTTGCTCCTTGGTTGAACGCGGCAGCTCATCCGCGTAGCGCACGTTAACGCGATCCCAAAGGGCCGGCTATCGGAGAAGGTCTGAATGTGATGTAGGACCGCGAGGTAGTAGTGCGGTCGTTGTGTTCGCCATACAAAAGGCGTAGAAGTTGACATGTGCGCGCCAAGAGGGGACAGGGATGGCGCCATACCAAGACGCATAGGCGCACTGCGCCGCGCCGAGGCCTGCGTTCGATACGCAGAGGCTCCTGCCAAGAATGACAACGGGCGGGGACACGCCACGAGTCGTCTGTCGCAGTTTCCCATTCGCGCCAAATTGGGTCGTCGCGGCTGCTCGCGCTGTTTACCGCGGCGTTCGATTGTCCCAGCCGCTGCGCACGGCTCCCATTTCCCGCTACAGGCCTTGATCGGAGATCAAATTCATGAATTTGAATAAAGCAACCTACTTCACGACCGCTTTCCGTTTCGCTTTGATTGGCGCCGTTGCCTCGTCAGGCATTGTGAGCGGCCCAAGCGCCGCCGCCTCGCCTGCTAAGGCGTCGAGCTGCTCCGCGACCTTCGCAGGCAGAATTGCCTATACCACAGGGGCGATTCACATTTGTGACGGAGCGACCGGGGCCGACGTGAACACGGGAGCTTCGGGAGTCAATCCTAAATTCTCACCCGACAGCTCGCTGATCGTTTATCAGAACAACAACGTGAGCGTCATGAGCTCGGTCGCTCCGTTCGCCCATTGGGTCGTGACCGCTCCTGGGTTCACGCCGTCTTTCGATCCCACCGGCACACAGATCGCGTTCGGCAACGGCGGGATATGGAAGATCAATCTCGATGGTACGGGATTGACGCAGCTCACCCATGACGGCGGTCATCAACCCAGTTGGTCTGCTAATGGCACTCAGATCGCATACAACGCTCCGGTCGGCGGGTCCCAACAGGTCTTCCTCGTAAATGCCGACGGAACCAATCCTCATCAGGCTTTGACGAGCGCAAGCGTCGTCGACACGGTCTGGCGGCCCTCGCCCAAGATCCTCTTCGGCCTGCTGCAGGCTAACCGCGACTACGACCTCTATTCCTACGATCCGACCAACCAGGCCAGTCTGACCCGCCTGACGACCATTCGGGGCAACGACGACGAACCTTCGTGGTCCCCCGACGGCGCCCGCATCTCTTATACCAGCGGGTCCGGCGGGATCTGGATCATGAATGCGGATGGCACGGGTTTACAGGGCCCCGTGATCGCCAACGGAAGACAGGGGTCTTGGGGCAATTGACGGATTACGCGTTGCTTTTTTATCTCGACTATCGACCTTCTCCAGACGATCGCAAAAATCTTTGCATGCAAATTGGGCATTAGACAACGTGCAACCGATGCGCCAGCTCGATCGCCGCCTGCCCGGTCAACAGAACCACGAACGCCGCAAGCGTCGCACGGAGTATCTTGGAATAGACGTCGGGACTCATTCGCTTCTGCAGCCGGATGCCGAGCAACAGCGCGACGATCGCCAGAACGGTCAATGGCAGCGACGCGGCGAGCAAGGGCAAGCTTCCCGGGCCAGCCAGGCTCAACGTCGCTGCCTGGATCGTCTTGCCGGTGATGAAGCATAAGTTGAGCATCTGCGTCAGCGCGAGCGGGGGCAACTCGAGCATCATGAAATAGATCACCAGCGGTGGCGCCGAGACGTTCACTGCGCCCGAGAACAGGCCTGCGACCGTGCCAAACGCAGCGCCCGACACGGCGGGACGGCGCCTGATCCACGTCAAGTCGAGTCGCCGGATTCTGTCCTGCAACAGGAATGCGACAATCATCGCCGCGAGCAAGAGTTGCAGCAACTCGGGTGGCGCCACGAGCAGAAAGTGCGTGCCGATCATGGTCCCGAGGACGACCCATATCGCCATCGGCCAGTACTTGCCAATGCTCTCGCGCCAGTTACCCCCACGCACGACGCTGATCACGTTGACGGCGATGTTCGGCACGACGGTAATCAGCACTGCTGTCTTGATGTCGATAAGCAAGGCGACCAGCGGCGTGGAGATCAGGGGGAAACCGAAACCGATCGCT
Source organism: Betaproteobacteria bacterium (assembly GCA_005883655.1). Classification (GTDB taxonomy): domain Bacteria; phylum Pseudomonadota; class Gammaproteobacteria; order Burkholderiales; family Casimicrobiaceae; genus PALSA-1003. The sequence goes on from VBDA01000068.1 coordinate 2,401, forward strand.
CCATGCGTGATGGCGCCCACGATGACGATCACGACGAGCGCGGCAATCATCGCCGGAGCGAACAACGTGTCGAGTCCGAACATCAGCTCGCGCGCGGTTCACGTGCCATGAGGCTCGCTTCAGTCGTCACGGCGGGCGACCGACGGCGCCTAATGTTCGACGCGCGCGCGTTCGAGAAAGAACCGCATCATCTCGCTGGACGCGTCGGGGCCCTTGGGATCCGTGTAGGACCCGCGTGGATCGCCGCCCAACCATGCGTGCGCAGCACCATGCACGAGCCAGTATTCGCCAACGATCTTCCCGGTAACGTCTTTGAAAAGCCTGCGGGTGTAGGAGTGTGCACCGGGTATTCCGCCTGCGCACGTCTCCTCCGTCGCAACCGTCGCGGTGGGGCCATCGCCGGCATTGAACGCGCTTGCCCCTGCGTTTTGACTGGCGACTTTCTCGCCATTGCACGGATGAACGGTCGTGTCGCGGTCTCCGTGGAAGACGATGGTGGGAATTTCGCCTCGCCATGCTTGAGGGTTTTCGCGCTGCGCGATGCTTGCGCCCGAGGTATCGCGCTGATGCATGGCCGCGAACGCTGAGGGTAAATCGTGTGCGGCCCCATACGGAAGACCCGAATGGACGCCAATGGCGGCAAACAATTCCGGATATGCCCTTCCCAGGATGACGGCCATCGCGCCACCGGCGGACAATCCTCCGACGTACACGCGTTCACGGTCGAGATCATAGGTCAGCAATAATTCGCGTACCAGGCCCGCGATGATCGCAGGTTCTCCCTGGTCGCGGCGCTGGTTGCTGGCCTGGAACCAGTTCCAGCACTTCGACACGTTGGCGCTTTGCGTTTGCGCTGGATACACGACAAAGCACGCTCGCTCCTCCGCCAGCATGTTCATGCGCGTACCGGTCGCGAAATCGTCGGGCGTCTGTGTGCAGCCGTGCAGCATCACAATGAGCGGCAATGGCTGTCCGCGATATGCGCTCGGAATGAAAAGCTTGTAGCGGCGCGTGCCGGCCGATCCCGTATATTTGTGCTCGCTGAATTGCGTTCGTTCTTCCGTTATAGAACCTGGAAAAGGAGAACCTCCGGCTGAGGCATCTTTCGCCAACGGTGTTTCGTTGACGACTCGAAACGTCCCTTCGATAGTGCCCCGGTCAGGCGATCTCGCGGAGATCAAAGGCCCCGCCGATGTCGCGCCACTCAGCGTATGTCGAATTGCCGCGGTAGCAGCGAGCAGGTTGCCCGTCTGCATAAGGCGCATTGCTTCGCGTACGGTCGAATACGGTTCTCCGTTCATGGTTTGTTCTTCCTTAATGGATACGGTCGACCAATGCGGCCTTCACCGCCGGACTTGCATGAAAGGCGCCGAGGACGGAGACGGATTCAATCGCCGCCAACGCCAACGTAGCTGAAACGTCGGGTGCAATCCGGGCCAACCCCAGGACTTGTATGCGCAGTCGCTTGCCGGATTTCTTCACCGCCTCAAGGTCGGCGCGGCTGAACTCTTGAAGTCCCAGCACCAACGTCTTGCGGCTCACGGTCTGTCTTACCACTTCAGCATGCGTCCCAAGATGATTCCGGATCGCGGTGCGAATGAAGTCCGTGCGGTTGGAATAGAAACCTTCTTGGACAAGGAGGTCGATCTGGCCGAGATCTATGAGGCCAAGATTGATCGTAATCTTCTCGGTGTCCGACGCTTTTGCTATTGTTAATGCCATAGTGGCCAGATCCAGTTGGATTCCATATGCCGGTGTAATACCATCCACACGGATGGTCAAGCTGGGGCCGGTCAAAGACAAATGCCTTGATCGGATGATCTTCGTCGGGGGTAGTTGCGTCGCGCGCTGGCCGAATACGTTGACCACCCGCCAGAGTGTGAACCAGGGGCTGCGGGCTGGGAAAAAAGCGAGCTGGATCCGCATTGGCTACGGCGGCGTCGAGGTCATCGAAGCGCCCAAGCGAGGAAATAGCGGGCAATTGAAGGGAAGCTGAAACTCTCATGCATGGCGCAACGAACGTGCGCACAGTCGTCGCACTGTACATGTTGGCTCTTTGCCTGGGCGCGGGCCTGATTGGCGGATGCAGCACTTTGCCGTCCCTTGAAAACCGGCGCACTTCGACGGCCCTCTTCGACACCGCTCATACCAGGCTTGGGAGGGCAATTTCGCCGATGGTCGACGCGCATCCTGGAGTCTCTGGTATCTATCCGCTGCCGGATGCGCGCGATGCATTTGCCGCGCGGGCGCTGCTGGCGCAGGGCGCCGAGCGTACGCTTGATGTTCAGTATTACATCTGGCGTAGCGACATGTCGGGTACCTTGCTGTTCGAGGCCCTGCGCTCCGCAGCGGAGCGGGGCGTTCGCGTGCGGCTGTTGCTGGACGACAACGACACATCCGGGCTCGACACATTGCTCGCTTCGCTTGCTTCTCATCCAAATATCGAAGTTCGGCTATTCAACCCGTTTGTGATTCGCGAGCCGCGCTGGATCGGTTACGTCACCGACTTTTTCCGGCTTAACAGACGCATGCACAACAAGTCATTCACCGCGGACAATCAAGCGACAATCATCGGAGGCCGCAATGTCGGCGACGAGTACTTTGGCGCTACTGAGGGTGTAGTGTTTGTAGATCTCGATGTAATGGCCGTAGGCCCGGTTGTAACCGAGGTGTCAAAGCAATTCGACCGTTACTGGGCCAGCGGATCGTCGTATCCCGTCGAGCGGCTGTTACCGGCCGTCAATCCCGCCGCGATCGCAGAACTTACCTCGTCGGCGCTGCGGATTGAACGCGATCCCGCAGCCGTCGCTTACATGAACGCCTTGCGCAATTTGTCTTTCGTCCACCAAATGGATCAGGGGAGCTTGGTACTGGACTGGTCCGCAACTCGCATGATCAGCGACGACCCCGGGAAAGGCCTCGGTCTGGCCGCGCCTGAAACGCTCTTATTCCCGAAGTTGAGAGAGATCATTGGCGAATCGGCAGCTGAGGTGTATATGGAGTCGCCTTATTTGGTGCCCACCGCCGCGGAGTTTGACGAGTTCGCGGCGATAGCCGACCGAGGCGTGAAAATCAAGGTGTTGACCAACTCGCTCCAATCCACCGACGTGCCCATCGTGCATGCCGGCTATGCCAAGCGGCGCAAGCCTCTGCTCGAGGCCGGCGTTGCGCTCTACGAGTTGCGGCGTCTGTCGCCGGATACCGCGGCAAGAACAGGCGCTGGCCCTCTGGGCAGTTCTGGCTCAAGCCTGCACGCGAAAGCGTTTTCGGTGGACAATTCGCGCGTTTTCATCGGCTCGTTCAATTTTGATCCGCGTTCATCGACGCTCAACACCGAAATGGGCTTCGTCATCGACAGCCCGGCGTTGGCGAATAGAATGGAGGTCGCGTTGAGCCGCCGTTTTCTCGCCAGTGCTTACGAAGTGCGGCTGTCGGATGTTGGAAAGTTGTATTGGATCGAACGTCGGGAGGGGGAGTGGGTGCGGCACGACACGGAGCCTGGCACGAGCTTTTGGCAGCGTCTGGAAGTCTGGCTCATGTCCATGCTGCCCATCGAATGGCTCTTGTAATCTGCAGAGACGGATAAGAAATTCCGGGTGCGAGGTCGTCGGACGGAGGAAAAACTCCGGGTAGTTTCCCTCTTGGGGAAAAGAAAGGAAAAATATGAACCCAGTCGTACATTTTGAAATGCCTTATGAAGACAAGAATCGGATGGCCGCTTTCTACACCAAAGCCTTCGGATGGAAGCCGCAAATGCTCGGTCCCGAAATGGGTGAGTACGTTGTGGTTACCACGGCCGAAGCCGACGAAAAAGACCGGCCGAAAAATCCGGGAACGATCAATGGCGGTTTCTACAAAAAACCGGAGGATCCACTTGGTCAGCATCCATCGATTGTCATTGCAGTAACGGATATTGAAGAAGCATTGAAAAAGGTGAGAGGGGCGGGAGGGAAGGTGCTCGGGGAGCCGATGGATATTCCTGGCATTGGTTTGTATGCAGGCTTTCTCGATACCGAAGGCAACCGAGTGAGCCTTCTCCAGCCTTCCGCACAAATGTCGCCTATCAAAACATGATCCAGCCCATGAGGAAGAGCGTGTTGTTGTCTCGGGCATTGCGCCCGAAGCCATCGTAGTTCGTCCGGCTGCCATTGAACTCTCGATAGGCCGTATATTGGAGCAGGAGCCGCACATCGCGTCGCGGCAACCAGTCCAGCTCGGCGATGTAGCCGCTGGTCTTGGGGCTCCCGGTCGCGCTTCCGGTTACGGCCTCTCCGGTGTTGTAGAGAGCGTCGTCAGCATCGCCAGTTGTGCGAAAGTATGCCAGGGTCGCCCCATATTGCTGGTCGTAGTAATAGGTGACTTTGCCCTTGAGAGCTCGCAGTCGGTCGGAAGGGTTGCTTGCGGCGCCCGCGCCAAAGGTCGCGTCAAGATCCTGCGTTTCCTTGATCCAGTTGAGCTGCGTAGAGAAGCGATGACGGTCGGTGATGTACTGATACTGAGCGTCGATGCCCAAATCGCGGTAGCGATCGGTGGGTCCTGTTGGATCAAGGCTGTCGGGAAACTTCCGCGCGTTGAGCCCGTAGGTGCCGATCATCGCGGAATGCTTGCCTTCACCCCAGACGTGCTGAAGCGCCAGGCGCCAGTACGGTGCGGAGCCGCCCAGGACGGCGTCGCTCGTTTTATCGGTCCCGGCGCGAAAGATCGAGAACGCTTTGTCCGCCGTGCGATAAGCCGCAACCTCTGCGTAGAGGGTCTCGTTCCATAATGTATACGCGCCTAGTCCCGCAACCTGCTGCCCGAGACCTCCATCGATCAATGCAGCTGCATTGGGAGCTACTGCCACGCTCGAGGAAGCGAAGGGGAACCCCCATGCCGGTGTCGTGTTGTAGATGTCGGAGACGGTCGGATTGTTATTGACCGTAAGTCCGTAGGCAAGATCGGTGGCTCCGAGCTTGCGGTGATCAGCATAGCGAAGATCGACGTTATCGATGGAGCTGTGATGGGCAACGCCGTCGTAGGTCCATTGGGTGAATGCGCCAACATGCTCGGAAATCCGGCCGGCATAGAACAAGCTCAATTGCTGTAGTACCACACGGTCGTTTCTGGGGAAATTGCTCGGATCGGCGCCAGCAGTGCTCCTGGTGTCCGTCGCCGACAGTTGCAGCATTCCTGCCAGTGG
>VBDA01000069.1:0-2043 GCA_005883655.1 Betaproteobacteria bacterium
TGGCAGGAAGAATGGATCGTCCACGGTGCGATGACGATAATGCGTCATTACCGTGCCTCCGTTGCGCTGCGGATGGTAATACTCGCTTGCCGGAAATCCGTAATCGAAAATCAGAAGCGCGCCGGCGTCGCAACGCAGCGCAAGACTTCGCACCAGGGCTTGCGCTGCCGGATTGATCTCGCTCGCATAGTCGCCATCATCGGGAAAGCGTGACTTCGCTGCGTCACGGAGGGCGCCGTTCGCGAGCGGCCGATCGGCGAATCGAAATTCGCCCGCGACACCCGTCTCCACACCCCGCTCGAACCATGCACCGTCCTTCCGCGCGATCAGATGCGGCGGCACGGCATCGAGCATTTCGTTGGCGAGCAGCGCGCCGCGCCAATGCCCAGGAAGGACGTCGATCCACTCGACGCGCGGCAACAGCTCGGGCACGCGATCGCGCAAGTGCGCGCGCTGGCGTTCTCGCAGGTCGGGACTGACTTCCAGCAGGAAATACCGTTCGGGCAGCGCCCCACGTGACGCAAGCGCGGTAAGGACATCAGCGGCAAGCCGCCCCGTTCCCGGGCCGAGCTCAGAGTCTCGCCGAACAGCGCGGTCAATTCCGGAGCGGTCACAAAATCTCCGGCAGGACCGAATTTGCGCGAGCCGGCGACGTAGTAGCCTAGTCCCGGCGCATAGAGCGCCGCGCCCATGTAATCGGCGAAGGAGATCCATCCGCCGGATGTCGCGATCATTCGCTCGATATGCGCGACGACGCGAGCGCTGTGTGCCAGCGCTTCGCGTGTCGGTATTGGCAGGTCGGCGCGATCGCCGCTAGATGGAGTGTGTGCCATCGATGTGTTACGCTTTATAGTTGGCCAAAGTGTAGCCGGAGCGCCGCGTGCAGGGCAAAGTCGTGCTGATCACCGGAGGAGCCAAGCGTGTCGGCGCCGCGACCTGCCGGCGTCTGCATTCGGCCGGCGCCAATCTGATGCTGCACTATCGCGTCTCGGCAGGCGAAGCCCGCTTGCTCCAGGCGGAGCTCAATCATCAGCGCAAGGATTCGGTGGCGCTGATCCAGGCCGATTTACTCGACATCGCCAAGCTGCCGGCAATCGGCCGCCTCGACGCGCTGGTCAACAACGCCTCGTCGTTTTTCCAGACGCCTGTGGGCGAGATCACCGCCGCGGCGTGGGAAGACCTTATCGGCACCAATTTGCGCGCTCCGCTTTTTCTCTCCCAGGCCGCGGCGCCGGCGCTGAAAAAATCGCAGGGAGCGATCGTCAATATCACCGACATCCATGCCGAGCGCCCGCTCAAGAATTACGTCGTGTACAGCGTCGCCAAGGCCGGGCTGGTGGGATTGACGCGTTCACTCGCGCGCGAGCTCGCGCCGGAGGTCCGCGTCAACGCCATCGCTCCGGGCCCGATTCTGTGGCCTGACGACGAAACCTTCGACGAGCTTTCCCGCCAGCGCATCATCTCGCATACGCCGCTCAAGCGCGAAGGCACGCCCGAGGACATCGCCAAGGCCGTGCATTTTCTGCTGGCCGAGGCGACCTATGTGACGGGCGAAACCATCAACGTCGATGGGGGGCGCCACGTAGCTTTGTAAGCGAGCGCTGTCGATGCGCAATTATTCGAGCGCATCCGTCAGGCCGATTTCCGCAGCCCGTTGCGCCGGCGACGTTCGACGCAAGCGCGCGACCGCCACCGCGAGCCTTTCCAGGTAAGGATCCACGATGCCGTGAGTGACCAGCGCGACGCGTGCGCGCTCGAGGTAATCCGCCGAGGATCCGAACACGCCCTGCGCGGCCGCGAGAACTTTCGCCTGCCTCGCCGCTGTCAACCGGCCCGCGTATTGCGGATGCGCACGATCGACCACAAAGGCTAGCGCGGTCAGCGAATGCCCCGCGGGATGCAGCTTCACTTGCAGCCAGCGCGGCTTGTATGAGCCGACGACCATTTCGCGCCGCCACAGCAGCGCAAGCTCCGCCCGAGCGCAGCGCGCCGGCAGCCGATACGCTACACCGCGGCACGATCCTCCGCGATCCAGACCGAGCA
>VBDA01000069.1:2056-9947 GCA_005883655.1 Betaproteobacteria bacterium
CGCGACCCCAGCGACCAGAGACAGAAATGGCGGTGCAGGCCGGAGAGCCGCGCGGGTTTCGCATCGGCAAACGGAAACAGCGGGTTCCACAAGAGCGATCCATAGGCGAACACCCACCAACCGCTACCGGCAGGTTTTTTCGCAAGGGTTGCCGCGAGAGAGGCGGCCAGCGCCTCATCCGACAGCGCTCGATGGGCATTGACCGTGGCCATGTAGATCGCACGCATACGGCCCTCTTCGAGATCGCGGCGCGAGAGGGTCATGCGGTCATCACTCGTGCTCCGGATCGCGGGCAAGCTTTAGCAATTCGACTTGCGCCTGTCGCCGTTTCGCCGCAGTCGACTTGCCGTGCGGGCCGCCCTTGCCGAGCAGCGGAGAGCGCGCGATCGGATTGCGCGGTTTGAGTCGGGCTCGCTGTTTGGCGCGCTTCATGCCGCGACGAACCGCCTCACCGCTGCTCACGGTCGAATGCGACGATCTTCGCCGGGCCACGGTCCGGCGCCGGGTGCTCTCGCGGCAGGAAGAGCGCCTGCAGATCATTGAGAAACCGGCGCCCCAAGGGCGATGCTCGAAGATTCATGTGGTCACGCGCGAGCAGGCCGCGTTTCTCGGCTTCGCCGAGCTCCTTTTCCACCAGCGTCAGCGGGAATCCGGTTCGCTCACGGAACAATCCTACGGGTACTCCGTCGGCAAGGCGCAGCGCGTTGAGCATGAACTCGAAGCCGATTTCCGCGCGCGGCACTTCGTGCTCCTCGAGCAAGGGCGCTCCCTGTTCCGCCCGCTCCATGTATTGCTCAGGCTTCTTGTAGCGCACCTGCCGCACGACGCGGCTGGGAAAGGAGATCTCCGAATGCGCTCCGGCGCCGATCCCCAGATAATCGCCGAATCGCCAATAGTTCAGGTTGTGGCGGCACTCGTAGCCAGGACGGGCGTGCGCCGAGGTTTCATAGTGTATGTAGCCGGACGCGCTCAGCTCGGCATCGACCAAGTCCCCGATGTCCGCCGACAGCTCATCGTCTGGAAGCTTCGGCGGATGACGATGGAACTTCGGCTCGATCGTCAGATGATAAAAGGAGACGTGCGGCGGCGCGATGTGCCGCGCGGCCGCGACGTCGGCGCGCGCGTCGGCAATGGTCTGGCCGGGCAGCGCATACATCAGATCCAGATTGACGTTGCCGAAGATTTCGAGCGCGGCAAGCGCGGCCTCCCGGGCTTCGTGCTCGTCGTGAACGCGTCCGAGCGCGCCGAGAAACCGCGCGTCGAAGCTCTGCACGCCCAGTGAGAGCCGGTTGATGCCCGCGGCCTTGAACGCCGCGAACTTCTCCCGCTCGAACGTTCCGGGGTTCGCCTCCAGCGTTATTTCGGCATCGGGCAGGATCGGGACCCGCGCGCGCACGCCGGCAAGAATGGCATCGATCGACTCCGGCGAAAAGAGACTCGGCGTCCCGCCGCCCAGGAACGCGCTGACGATGCGACGTCCCCAGATCGACGGCAGCGCGAATTCCAGGTCGCTCATCAGTGCCGCGACATAGCGCGCCTCGGGAACCTCGCCGCGCCCCTCGTGCGAGTTGAAATCGCAGTAGGGACATTTCTTCAGACACCACGGAATGTGTATGTAAAGCGCGAGCGGCGGCAGAGCGTCGAATCGCGGCGCGGCGAGGGTAGGCTTGAGCACAATGCTCATCGCATCGACTTCAGGCGCGCGACCAGCGATCGGATCGCCTTGCCGCGATGCGAAAGCTCGTTCTTCTTTTCGAGCGGCAGCTCGGCGCCGGTAAGCCCCGTCTCGACGTCGAGAAAATGCGGGTCGTAACCGAAACCGCCGCTCCCGCGCGGCAGATCGATGATCGTTCCCTCCCATCGGCCTTCGGCCAGTACCGGCTCGGGGTCGTCGCCATGGCGCATGAGCGCGAGCGTGCAGTAGTAATGCGCGCGGCGATCAGCGATACCCGCGAGCTTTTCGACCAGCTTGGCGTTGTTGCGGGCGTCGGACGGAGGCTCTCCTGCGAAGCGCGCCGACTGCACGCCGGGCGCGCCGTTCAACGCGTCGACACATATGCCTGAGTCATCGGCAAGCGCGGGCAGGTGCGCCAGGCTGCTGGCGTGCCGCGCCTTGGCAAGGGCGTTTTCGACAAACGTGTGATGAGGCTCGCCCGTTTCCGCGATGCCGAGCTCGGCTTGAGCGACCACTTCGATTCCCAGCGGGGCCAACAGGCGCCGGAATTCCCGCAGCTTGCCGCTATTGCCCGAGGCGAGCACGAGGCGCCGGATCATGATCCGGTCATCGACGTCGCCGCGACCACCAAGCCGTGTCCGGTGCTCATATCACCTCCAGCGCTGTTTTTTGCGCCCCGATCAACTCACCGATACCGCGCTCCGCGAGCACGATCAGCATATCCATTTCCAAGCGCGAAAAGGTTGCGCCTTCCGCGGTGCCCTGAATTTCGACGAAGCCGCCGGCACCGGTCATGACCACGTTCATGTCGGTGTCGCAGCTGGAGTCCTCGCCGTAGTCGAGATCGAGCATCGGAATGCCATCGACGATGCCGACCGACACCGCGGCGACGAAGTCCCTGAGCGCCGGCGCCTCCGCGGCGAGTAAGCCTTGCGCCTTGCACCATGCCACGGCGTCGTGCAGGGCGACGCAGGCGCCGGTAATCGACGCGCAGCGCGTTCCACCGTCCGCCTGAAGCACGTCGCAATCGATGCGGATGGTGCGTTCACCCCACTGCGAAAGATCTGCGACGGCGCGCAGGCTGCGTCCGATGAGACGTTGGATTTCCTGGGTGCGGCCGCTTTGCTTGCCCTCGGCGGCTTCGCGACGCATGCGGGTGTTGGTCGCGCGCGGCAGCATTCCATACTCTGCCGTGAGCCAACCGCCGCCCTTGCCCTTGAGGAAAGGCGGCACGCCCTCTTCCACCGAAGCCGTACACAATACGAGCGTCTGGCCGCACTCGATCAGCGCCGAGCCTTCGGCGTGTCGCGCATAGTGACGCGTGATCGAGACGCCGCGCAATTGGTCGGCACGGCGGCCGCCCTGGCGGGTGATCATTGCTATCTAGGGCCCGTTCGCAAAGGATTGGATTATAGCGGCAGCGGGTATGTGAAATCGGACCAGGCCCTACAGCGCGTGGCGCAAGCGCCACCACGCTGCGGTTGCCGCCAGACCCTGGTCCAGCGTATACGGCTGCGACCATCCGGCGAGGTCGCAAAATTGCTGCGCGTCGACCTCCAGCGATCCGAGCAAACGGGCGGCGACCGCGCGCCTGCCCGCGAGCGCGGCACCGGCGCGCAACAAAGCGGCCGGGAGATGAAACAAACGGGCCGGCACGCCAAGCGCATTGCCGATCCGCTGCGCCAATTCCGAGATCGACACGCTCTCCTTGTCGGCGATGGGCAAGGTCTCGCCCGCCAGTGCCGGCACCGTCAAAGCTGCGGCGATCGCACTGACCGCGTTGTCGACATTGAGCAGGCTGCGACGATTGCAGATGCCGGCAAGCGGCAGCCTCCGCCTCGCGGCAATCGCTTCCATCAAATTCAGAAAATTGCCCTTGACCCCTGCGCCATAGGTAAGCGGCAAGCGCAGCACCACGCCTTCGAGCGCGCTTCCAGCGCAGGCCTGCCACAAAACACGCTCGGCTTCGGCTTTGCTTTGCGCGTAGGCGTCGCGGGGCGCGGCGGGATCGCCGGCGCGAAAAGGTCGTCCTTTGCGCGTTGACTCACCGTAGACCTTGACGCTGCTCGCAAACACAATGCGCCGGACCTTCGCGCGTGCCGCGGCGTCGCACAGTCGCCGCGTGACGTGTACGTTGGCGACCACGTACGGCGTCGGATCGCTCGCCGCGTAGGCGCTGTGCGTTTTGAGTACATGAGCGCGGCCGGCGAGGTGCACGATGGAGTCCACGCCGTCCAACGCTTCGTCCCAATCGGCTGCCGCAAGGTCGCCGACGATCGCGGCGCCGGCCCCGATGATTCCGGTTCCCACGTCACGCACCGCGATGACGCGCGCGACGCCCAGCGACGCCAGATGCCGGCACAGCGCTCGGCCGATAAATCCGTGCGCGCCGGTGACGAGCACCTTGCCGCGAATCTTCGGCGTCACAGCCACTTCCAGCCGTGCTTGTTGAAAAACCGTGCCGCGCTGCGCAAGAAATATCCGACATGGCGCGGCCCTTTTCCCGTGGCGCCGCCGCCATGATGGACGATTCTCACTCTGGGAACGTATGCGCTCCGGGTCACGCGGTTCAGACGCACGCTCCAGTCGAAATCCTCGAAATAAAGGAAAAAGCCCGGATCGAAACCGCCGGTCGCTTCGATCGCCTTGCGGCGCACGAACATGAACGAGCCGCTCATGGCCGGAATAGGCGAGATCGTCTCATCAAGCGCGACGCGATCGACCAGATCGTGCATTTCGTAACGATCCAGCCGCTTGCGGAACAATCGCCTCAATGCACGCGGAGCGAACCCGCGCAGCGCAAGATCGAGCACCGTCGGATAACGCTTGCAGATATATTCCCGCGTGCCGTCTTCGCGGCGAGCTGCCGGCGCCAGCACGCCTATCTCCGCGTGCTCGCCGAGATACTTCAACGCGCTCGGCAACGCGTCAACCGCGAGCTCGACATCCGGGTTGAGGACAAGGTGATAGTTCGTGTTGCCGCCGTGCATCACCAGATTGTGGGCCGCCCCATAGCCGATGTTGGCGTGACCGTGGAGATAATTCATGGTGACCTCGACATCGCGGAAGACCTTCCGCGCCACCGTGATAACTGCCGAAGCGCTTGCACGAGTGCCAGTGTTGTCGATCAGCACTACGTTCGCGGCGCGCATGAGCCCCTGCTCCCGCGCCGCCACGAGCGACGCCGCGAGGGTGCGCAGCGTGCGGTCGAGAAGCGCGAGGTCCGGGCGGTACGTGACGATGCTGACCGTCAACGTTGCGGGAGTCACGGGCGGAAATAGGGTTGCAGGGGTGGGTTAGAATGCTCGTCGATTGCCCCGTTGGCGTCAACCTTACCGGCCTTCCGTATCGAAATGCCGCTATCAGCCGACACGCCGGCGCGTTATCGCGTCGGCGATCTCCGCACCTTTGCATTCGAATTGACCGCGCACGCGGGAGTGCGCACCGACATCGCCCGGGACGTGGCCGATGTGCTCCTGGACGCCGATCTCCTCGGGCACACCACGCATGGCCTGGCGCTCCTCGCCCCGTATCTGGAAGAGCTCGCGGATGGACGGATGGCCAAGGACGGCGTGCCGCAAGTGCGAAGCCGGCACGCGGCCGCGGAAACCTGGGATGGCGAGCGGCTTCCCGGTCCATGGCTGACGCTGCGTGCGCTCGATCGCGCGGCAGCGATGGCACGCGAGTGCGGCACCGGCACCGTCGTGATTCACCACTCGCATCACATCGCGTGTCTCGCTGCGTACTTACGGCGCGCGACCGAGCAGGGACTGATCGCCATCATCGAAAGCTCGGATCCGATGGTGGCAGCGGTGGTGCCCCACGGCGGTATCACGCCGTTCATTACACCGAACCCCATTGCCGCCGGGCTGCCGACTTCCGGCGACCCGATCATGATCGACGTTTCGACGTCGATCACCAGCATGGGTTATGCGCAGCAGCAGAGGATCGCCGGCAGATCCCTGCCCGGCCCTTGGCTCATCGATGCGCAAGGCAACGCAACCGCGGACCCGAATGTCCTTTATGGCGAGCCCAAGGGGGCGCTGTTGCCGCTCGGAGGCCTGGATGCGGGGCACAAGGGTTTCGCTCTCGCGATTCTGATCGAAGCGCTGACCGCGGGTCTTGCCGGCCACGGTCGCGCCGATCCGTCGGCGGGTTGGGGCGGAACAGTGTTCGTGCAAGTGCTCGACCCGGAAGCATTTGGTGGACTCGCCGCGTTCAAGCGGCAGATGGACGCTGTCGGCGACGCCGCTCACAACAGCAAGCCACGGCCCGGCGTCGATCGCGTGCGACTTCCCGGCGAACGCGGATTGCAGCGCTTTCGCGAGCAGACCGCGAACGGTGTGGCGCTGTATCCGACGATCATGCCCGCGCTTCGTGTGTGGGCGCAAAAGTACGGCATGCCTATCCCGGACGCGATCGTTTAGCAGCTGCGATCGCGCGCGGCGCGGAGGTAACGCCGCAGTCGACACCCAGCGCTACGTCCTTGCGCGAAATCAAGGAGACGGCTGAATCAGACCCTGCTTCCGTCCGAGCGCGATACGCGGGATTCCCGCCAGATCCCGCCGCGATTGCACTTCGCTGAACTGCGCGCCGCGCAACATCGCCACCACCGCATCCGCTTGATCATAGCCATGCTCGATCAGGAGCCACGCTCCCGGCGACAAATAGGCGGCGGCGCTGGCGATGATGGCGCGAATGGCGCTCAAGCCGTCAGCACCGGCGGCGAGCGCCGCCCGCGGCTCGAACCGCAAATCACCTTGGCTCAGGTGCTCGTCGCCGGCCGCCACGTAAGGCGGGTTGGCAACGATCGCGTCATAGCGTTTTTTTGGCACGGCGCTGAACCAGTCGGATTCGAGGAACGCCACGTTGCCGACATGCAAACGCGATGCGTTGCGGCGAGCAAGCGCGACCGCCGCCGCAGAAACGTCCACGCCGAGAACCGTCGAATGCGGCCGCTCGCTTGCGATGGCGAGGGCGATCGCGCCGGACCCGCTGCCGAGATCGAGAACTGCGGTGTGCTCGTTGGCGTCGATGCGGACTAGCGCAAGCTCGACCAGAAGCTCGGTCTCCGGCCGCGGGATCAATACGTCGGGCGTCACCTCGATATCGAGACCGTAGAACTCGCGCCTGCCGGTGAGATATGCGATCGGCTCGCCATCGCGCCGTCGTCTGGCCAGCGCGTCGAATGCCGCCGCCTCATTCGCCGTCATCGGCTGATCGCCATGCGCGGAAAGCCAGGCGCGATCGCGGCGCAACACATGCCCCAGCAGAACCTTCGCCTCGAAGGGAATGAGTCCGCTTGCCGCAAGCGAGCGCGAGACGATCGTCGGTGAACTCTTCGGGTGTGAGGTCATGAAGCTTGCGACAGCGAAGCCGGCGGCACATAATCGTCGTTGACTCGCATCCAGTCAACAAGCAAAACCGGATGCGGGTATCGACGCCTCACGCAGAGAAGGAGCGTATGAAGTCTCGCCGTGATTTTCTGAAAACGACCGGCGGGCTGGTGCTCGCGACCGGAGGAACGTGGCTCGCCGGCCATGCGCACGGTGCCGACGCGGTGCTCGGTCCGGCCGAGCTGCCCGAGGGAACGCTCAGCGCATCGCTGCTCGAAGCGCTGCCCGGCAAGGTGCCGCTGATCAAGAAGAGCTGGCGGCCACCGAATTTCGAAACGCCCGTCTCCTACTTCAACGACGTCTTCACGCGCAACGACGCGTTCTTCGTGCGCTATCACCTGTCGAACATTCCCGAGGTCGCGGCGGCGGGCTGGCAGGTCAAAGTCGGCGGCGAGGCGGTGGAAAAACCGCTGCAGCTCACGCTCGACAATCTCAAGAACGACTACGAGCAGATCGAGATTGCTGCGGTATGCCAATGTTCCGGCAACCGTCGCGGCATGTTCGTGCCGCATGTGCCAGGCGTCGAATGGGGTCCCGGGGCAATGGGTAACGCCCGCTGGAAAGGTGCCAGGTTGAAGGACGTTTTGACGAAGGCCGGCTTGAGAAAGGACGCACTGGAAATCGTGTTCGACGGCGCCGACTCGGGACTGTTTCCCGCGACACCCGACTTCGTAAAGTCGATTCCGGTATGGAAGGCGATGGACGAAAACACGCTTATCGCATGGCAGATGAACGGACAACCGCTGCCGCACTGGAATGGTTTTCCCGCACGTATCGTCGTTCCTGGATGGACCGCGACCTATTGGATGAAGCAATTGAC
>VBDA01000579.1 GCA_005883655.1 Betaproteobacteria bacterium
CGCCTTTTTGTGCGAGTTGGGAAACCTTCGCGCCGTCGAATGCGCTCGTGTCGTCCCGGAAATGCATGACCAATAGTCCCCGATCATCGGTCGTGTAGACGGTCTTGGCCTTGCCGCGATAGAGCTCCTGCCGCTTTTCCATCCGTTTCCTCGAGTTGTCCTGCAGAACCTACACGAATTCGCGCCAACCGAATCCGTTGTACTGGTCGGCAATCCCGATCCAGTCGAGTGAGCAGCCAAGCGCGGTGGCGAGCGCGGCCCGCGCCAGATCCGGTATATTGTTGTGCTGAGACAGATGCGCCGCGAACACGTGCTTGAGTTTTGAATTATCGAGCCGCGACAAGAGTCCGCCCGCTGCTTCGTTATCCAGATGGCCGAAGCGCCCGGCGATACGCTGCTTGAGCGCATACGGATAGTGACCGTTGGCAAGCATTCCGGAATCATGATTGCACTCGAGGACCAGGGCGTCGCAGCCCGATAGGCTCGCTTCGACGTGCAGCGTGCTGACACCGAGGTCGGTCAGGACGCCGAGCCGCCATTGGCCGTCGCTGCAGACAAACTGGACCGGTTCGCGAGCGTCGTGCGGTACCGGGAACGGTCGAACCTCGATCGCGTCGATCGCGAATGCGTCATGGGTATCGAAGCCGTACACCGCGGGCAGGCCGGCGAAGCGCTCGGCCACGGTGGAGAGCGTGCCAAAGGTCAGCCATACCGGAGTGTCGTAACGCACCGCGAATGCTGCAACGCCGCCCACATGATCGCTGTGCTCGTGAGTCACGATGATGGCGGTGATCGTTTCAGGCGCAACGCCGATGCGCGCTAGCCTCGCGACAGTGTCGCGGATGCCGAATCCGCAGTCGATGAGCACTCGCGTCGCGCCCGCCTCGACCAGCAGACCGTTGCCTTCGCTGCCACTGCCGAGACAGGCGAAGCGCACGCTACTTGAGCTGATCCTTGAGCAACGCAAGGATCCGTTCGCCGTTTGCCGAACTGTCCGTGGCGCCGGCCGGATCCTGTACCGTCACCAGGCTGCGGGGATCGGCCTGCGTTACCACTACCCGGTATTGTTCCGGTTTCTCCGCCTTCTCGGTCTTCCAGAACTGAAGCTTGTCGAGCGTGTCGGCCAACCAGCCCTCTTGTTTTTTCTTGGCAAGGTCCGGATTCGAGTAGCGGACGTAATAGAGTCCTTTCGAACGGTCGCGATCGACGACCGTAAAGCCGGTGCGATCGAGTGCGAGGCCGACGCGGCGCCATGCGCGGTCGAACGCATCATCGACGACCAGCTGCGAGAGACCGTTGCCCGACTTTTCGATTCGCGCGCGATCTGGTGCGTTGTTCATCGTTGCCACCGCTTCTGCGGCTTGCGGCGCCGGCGTGCCGAAAGCGAGCATCAGGCGCTCCAGAAACTCGGCCTCGAGCTCGGGATTCGGGGGAACCAGTGTCCAATTCCAGTCTTCACCCAGACCCTGCGAAAGCTTGGTCGGCAATTGCGCCGCGCCGCGATGGCTGATGAAAATCTCGACTGTGCCTGGCTCCGCGCCGCGCTCGATCCTGCTGCGAAACTTGTCGCGCTTGTAAGTATCGTTGGCGAAGCTCACATACTTGCTGCTGAATCGCTGAAGAAAATCCTTGGGCAGGTCGGCGCGATTCTCGGCCCAATCGGTTTCCATGATGCCAAGAGCGGGTTGCTCGATTGCAATCACAAACCCGCTCTTGGTCCAGAAGTCGCGCAACGTCGCCCACGCCGCCTCCTGCGTCGTCTTCACGACCAGCCAGCGCTCGCTGCCCGATCGCGCAAGGCGGGCGTCCGCATTTACCGGCAGAATCTCGGTTGGCTTCCCCGCTGCACGCGCGGCGGCGACGCCCGATGCCGTGGTTACCTGATAGCGGTCGTCGTACGTCGGCGTGGTGAGATCGGGGGGCACTTCGAGTACGGGCGCGCTCCCGGCGGACTTGTAGTCGATTTTCTTGCCCAGCGAAACGGTCATGCTCTCGCAGCCCGCAAGCAATGCGGCGGCAACGATGCCGGACATCGCCACGCCAGGCACGCGACGCAACAGTTCTTTACTCAGCATTCGATTCCTCCGCAAATCTTTCCAGGCAGCCCGCCTCACGCAGCNGCGTAAGCGGCAACCGCAGTGTGCCACCGATAAGGCCCATCTCGGCCATTGCCCACTTGACGGGAATCGGATTGGCCTCGACAAATAGTTTGGTATGCAAGGGCATGAGCTTCGCGTTCGCCGAACGGGCCTCCTCCAGCCTTCCGCTCAGCGCGGCGTCGCACATCTTCGCCATCGCACGTGGCGCCACGTTGGCAGTAACCGAAATGACGCCGTGGCCGCCGAGCAGCATATAGGCGAGCGCAGTGTCGTCATTGCCGGAGAGTAATGTAAACGATTTTGCCTTGGGCATGCGCCGCATCAGCTCGACGTGGCGCACCAGATCCGACGTCGCGTCCTTGATCCCGACGACGCCAGGGAGCTCCGCCAGGCGGAGCACCGTGTCGGTTCCCACATCGGCCATGGTCCGCCCAGGAACGTTGTAGACGAGAAGTGGCAGCTCGACTTTCTCGGCAATGGTCCGGAAGTGAAGGTACAGACCTTCCTGGGATGGCTTGTTGTAGTAGGGTACAACCGACAGGCAATACGATGCGCCCACCTTTTTTGCGTACTCGGTCTGCTCGATCGCTTCGGCGGTCGAGTTCGAGCCGGTCCCCGCGATGATCGGGATGCGGCCTTTGGCGGATTCGACCGCCGTCTTGATCAGCAGGCAATGTTCTTCGAAGTCGACGGTGGGCGACTCACCGGTCGTGCCGACGATGACGATACCGGCGGTGCCGTTGGCAATGTGGAAATCGATCAGCTTGCGCAGGCCGGACAGATCGAGCTCGCCTCCCGACTGCATCGGCGTCGCAATGGCGACGAGACTTCCCTTCAACATCGATTCAAACCCTGAAAAAAAGCCATTTTACCCCAATCGTCGAGCCAGGGCGCGGTGCGGCTTGCTCTTGATCGTGCTTGTATCCGGCGGTAGGAACGCTCACATCGGAAGCCGTGGTGGCCACGGACGGCGACGGCCGACCGCGGCCAGTCGCTGCACCACAGCCGGCGGTTCAGATTCGATACGACCCTGTTCGAACGCAACGACGATCAGCGAACGACCGATGACGGTGAGGAGCTCGCCCTCGGTCAAGAGGAAGTCCGGATTCGACGGCTTGCCGTATAACTCGTTGCCGTGCGCAAACGTCTCGTAAACCAACACGCCATCATCGGCGAGCGCACGCAGGAGACTTGGAAACAGCGCGCGATGCAGATAATTCGCGACGATGATGGCGTCGAATTTCTCTCTCTCGAATGGCCACGGATCGGCTTCCAGGTCCGCGCTGACCGCGGTAACCCCGGCGACCGATGCGAGTCGGTCGAGCGCGGCGGTGTCACGGTCAACCGCCACGACGCGGAAACCGCGCGCAGCGAACCATAGGCTGTGGCGTCCGTGGCCGCACGCAACATCGAGCACCGTGCCGGCGTTCGCGACCAAACTTGAAAAACGCATCAC
>VBDA01000580.1:0-401 GCA_005883655.1 Betaproteobacteria bacterium
CAAATCGGTGCTGATTACCGGCGCCGGCACGATCGGCTGCCTCACGGTGATCGCGGCCCGTCTCGCCGGGGCCCGAGAAATCACGGTGTCCGACGTTATCGACCGGCCGCTCGCTACCGCAACTGAGGTCGGCGCCGATCGCACGATACGCGCGGATCGCGACGTCGGGGCGCTCGCCGCGCCGCAATTCGATGTTGCCTATGAAGTCTCCGGCAGCTTTGCCGCGCTCAAGGCGTGCGTAGCGGCGGTCAATCGCGGCGGCACCGTCGTCCAAGTGGGTACCTTGCCTCACGAGCCGCTGCCGTTCGTCGTCAACGAAATCATGAGCAAGGAGCTCGACTTGAAGGGCGCCTTTCGCTGGGGAATCGAGTTCGACTGGGCGGTCGACTACCTGTCGTCGC
>VBDA01000580.1:410-1619 GCA_005883655.1 Betaproteobacteria bacterium
CAGTTTCCGCTCCAGGACGCAGTCAAGGCGTTCGAGCTGGCCAAGGACAAGACCCGAAGCACCAAGGTTCAAGTCATCGCAGCATGATCACTTACAACAGGAGGAGCGGCATGTTTCGGATTGCCAGTTATGTCGTTATCGCGCTCGCGTTTGCCGTTTCCGTAGGAAGTGGTAACGCTATCGCGCAACAGACCAAGCTCAAGTGGGCGCACGTGTACGAAACGTCGGAGCCGTACCATAAGTGGTCGGTGTGGGCCGCAGGCGAGATCGAAAAGCGCACCGCCGGCAAATATCACATCGACGTTTTTCCGGCGTCGACGCTGGGCAAGGAGTCCGACCTCAACCAGGGTATGACCCTCGGTACGGTCGACATGATCATCTCCGGGCTCTCGTTTGCCGCGCGCACCCTGCCGAGGATCGGCGTCGGCTACTACCCGTACACGTTCCGCGACGGAGATCACCTGATCAAATTTTCGAAGAGTCCGTTGTTCAAGGAAATGGTCGACGAGTACCGCAACAAGACAGGCATCCAGATCACGGCGATGACGTATTACGGCGCACGGCACACGACGTCAAACAAGCCGTTTACCGACTGCGCCGGCATGAAGGGCCTGAAGATGCGTGTCCCAGACGTGCCGGCTTACCTTGCGCTGCCCAAGTCGTGCGGCGCGAACCCGACGCCCATCGCGTTTGCGGAGGTCTACCTCGCGCTGCAGAACGGCACCGTCGACGCGCAGGAAAATCCGCTGACGACGATCGAGGCCAAGAAATTCTACGAGGTGCAGAAGTACGTCATCCTCACCGGACACATCGTTGATTCGCTGGCTACGCAGATCGCGCCGCATGTATGGTCCAAGCTGTCGGACCCGGAAAAGAAAATCTTCACCGACGTGACGCTGGAGGCGGCCGCCAGCGCGACTGCGGATATCCAGAAGCGCGAGGGTGAGCTGGTGGATGAGTTCCGCAAGAAAGGACTGACGGTCACGGCCGTAGACAAGAAATCGTTCCAGGACGCGATCCTGAAAAACGTTACGTTCGAATCGATGGGTTATTCAAAAGCCGATTGGGACAAGATTCAGCAGATAAAGTGACGCATCCGTTCATGAGCGGGTTCGCGCAGCGATCCGCTCGTGGCAACGGATGCGTCATTCCCGCGGAAGCGGCGATCCAGCGTCTTGATTCACCCGAAAACGCGCAACGCGCCCGTTT
>VBDA01000580.1:1628-3877 GCA_005883655.1 Betaproteobacteria bacterium
CAGCGATCCTATGACCGAAACCAAGCCCTCCACCGCGCCCCCGGAAGAGCATGTGCTTGACGAGACGGGGCACATGCACATCACCGACGCGCCGATCGAACTCTCGCATTACACCTTCGAGGCCTGGATCGCGTTCTTTTTCTTCTGGGTTCTCGCGGTCACCATCTTCTACCAGTTCTTCACCCGCTACGCGCTCAACGACTCGGCTGCCTGGACCGAGGAGATCGCCCGCTACCTTCTTATCTGCGTGGTCTTCGTCGGCATCGCGGACTTGGTGCGGCTCAATCGACACATTCACGTCGACATCGCGTACCGCTACTTGCCCAAGGCCGTCTGTCGCGTCATGTCCACCCTGGTCGATGCGGTACGCATCGTGTTCTTCGCCTACGCGGTGGTCCTCACCTGGCAGATGATGCAGAAGATGGGCAACTACAAGATGACCATCATCGATCTGCCAATGAACAGCGTCTACGCGGTGTGCGGCTTCGGCTTCGCCTGTGCCGCGGTGCGCGCGGTCCAGGTCGCCGTCGAGCATTGGCGGCAGGGCTACAGCGTGCTCGAGCGGCCCGAAATCGCGATCGAGGAAACGCTTTGATCCCCGCGTTGCTCGGCTCTTTCCTGGGCATGATGGCCACCGGCGTGCCGGTTGCCATCGCAATGGCAGGCTCGGCGCTGGTCTATATCCTGCTGACCGGCGACTTGCCCCCGTTCGTGGTGATCCACCGCATGGTCAGCGGCATCGACAGCTTCCCGCTGCTCGCGGTGCCGTTTTTCATCATGGCCGGCAATCTGATGAACCATGCCGGCATCACCAACCGCATTTACAACTTTGCGCTGTCGCTGGTGGGCTGGCTCAAAGGCGGGCTCGGTCACGTCAACATCATCGGCTCGGTGATTTTCGCCGGCATGTCGGGAACCGCGATCGCCGACGCAGCGGGACTGGGAACCATCGAGATCAAGGCGATGCGCGATCATGGATACGACCTTGGATTCTCGGTCGGCGTTACCGCCGCCTCCGCCACGCTGGGGCCCATCATCCCGCCGTCGCTTCCGTTCGTGATTTACGGAATGATGGCCAACGTGTCGGTCGGCCAGCTCTTTCTCGCCGGGATCGTTCCCGGTCTGGTGATGGCGGTGCTGATGATGCTGACCGTCGCCTACTATGCACACAAGTACCACTGGGGCGGCGACATCGCGTTCGAGTGGCCACGGCTTGGCAAGGCGATGGTGGAACTTGGCGTTGTCATCGGATTTCCGATGGTGATGTGGGGAATGCTCGTTGCCGGGATGCCCTTCAACGCCGCGTTCGGACTGTGCCTGCTCGCGCTTCTAGCCTCGGACTACACGTGGAAGTTCGATGCGGTAATGCCGATCATGACTCCGGTGCTGTTGATCGGGGGCATGACCACAGGCGTTTTTACGCCCACCGAGGGCGCGATCGCGGCATGCGTCTGGGCGCTCTTCCTGGGATTGGCCTGGTATCGCACGCTGACCTGGCGGATGCTGGTTAAAGTCTCGATGGACACTATCGAGACGACCGCGACGGTGATGTTCATCGTCGCCGCCGCCTCGATTTTCGGGTGGTTGCTTACCGCGACACGGGTCACCGACATGGTCGCCCTCTGGGTGCTTTCATTCACCCACAGCCCCTGGGTATTCCTGCTCCTTGCCAACCTGCTGATGCTGTTCGTCGGCTGTTTCCTCGAGCCGACCGCGGCGATCCTGATTCTGGTCCCGGTGTTGATGCCGGTAGTTCAGCAGCTCGGCATCGATCCGGTCCATTTCGGACTGGTGATGGTGCTCAACCTCATGATCGGGCTCCTGCATCCGCCCATGGGCATGGTCCTTTACGTCCTAGCGCGAGTCGCCAATCTGTCGATCGAGAAGACCACCATGGCAATCCTTCCCTGGCTGGTGCCGCTGTTGGTGAGCCTCGTTTTGATCACCTACGTGCCATCGATCTCCTTGTGGCTGCCGCATCTGTTTTACAAATGAACCGCTGTTGCGACGAGACATCTAACCCATCTGCAATCCAACGCTCGGCCCGGAGGCTGGCATGCTAACCAAAACTTCTTTTACGATTCGCCTGCATCCCAACGATGACGTGGTTATCGCGCGCCAGCAGCTCGTCTCCGGCACCACGCTCCTCGATGAGAACGTCAAGGTTTCCGGGCTCGTCCCGCCGGGCCATAAGGTCGCGACGCGAGCGATCGCCGTTGGCGAGCCCGTCAAGCGCTATGACCAGATCA
>VBDA01000580.1:3985-5381 GCA_005883655.1 Betaproteobacteria bacterium
GTGGCCACGCGCAATTACATCGGCATCCTCTCCACCGTGAATTGCTCGGCGACCGTTGCCCACGGCATCGCGGATGCGTTCAAGGGCGCGGCGCTGGCGCAGGTTCCGAATGTCGACGGTGTGGTGGCGCTGACTCACGGCAGCGGCTGCGGCATGGACGTGCAGGGCGAGAGCATGCAGGTGCTGCGCCGAACGCTGGGCGGGTATGCGAAGCACGCCAATTTCGCCGGCGCGCTGATCGTCGGTTTGGGGTGCGAAGCGAACCAGATCAATGCGCTGCTGGGCGCCGAGTCCTTAAGCGAAGGGCCGCTCCTGCGCACGTTCAGCATCCAGGATACCGGAGGCACCGCGAAGGCCATCGCAAGGGGAGTGGCGATGGTCCACGAGATGCTGCCGCATGCAAATACCGTCGCCCGCTCGCCTGTTCCGGCGAGCCACCTGGTACTCGGCTTGCAATGCGGCGGCTCCGACGGTTATTCGGGCATCACCGCCAACCCGGCGCTCGGCGCCGCAGTCGACAGGCTGGTGCGCCATGGCGGCACGGCAATCCTTTCCGAGACGCCGGAAATCTACGGCGCCGAACACTTGCTGACGCGACGCGCGGTATCGCGCGATGTCGGCGAAAAGCTGATCGAGCGAATCAAGTGGTGGGAGGAATACACCGCGCGCAATCGGGGCGAGATGAACAACAATCCATCGCCGGGCAACAAGGCAGGCGGCCTCACCACCATCCTCGAGAAGTCGCTCGGTGCGGTGGCCAAGGGCGGGACCACCAACCTCGTCGCCGTGTACGAGTATGCGCAGCCGGTCACGGCCAAGGGCTTCGTCTACATGGACACGCCCGGCTACGACCCGGTCTCGGCGACCGGGCAGGTCGCAGGGGGCGCCAATATGATCTGCTTTACCACCGGACGCGGCTCCGCCTACGGCTGCGCGCCGTCGCCGTCGCTGAAGCTCTCCACCAACACCGCGCTCTGGGAGCGCCAGGAAGAAGACATCGACATCAACTGCGGGAGCGATTCTTCCAGATGATCCTCGAGACGGCTTCAGGAAAGAAGAGCAAAAGCGAATTGCACGGTTACGGACAGAATGAATTCGTGCCCTGGTATCTGGGCGCCGTGATGTGATGTCTGTTTCGTGAGCTGAGTTTGTGAATTGAGGTTGTGAACTGAGGATGGCACGTCAATTGACAGCGTCGCGGCTTGTCCGTACGCTGGCACAACCCCAATGAGCGCCCGATGAGCGCGCCGAAGAGCGTAGTCTCAAAATGGGTTCGAAAACGAGTTTTCTCAGATTGGCTTCTTACCGAGGAGGGGTTTCATGAAGCAATTCATTGCCGGTATCGTCTGCGGCTGCGCCATCGCATTCGGCGGCCAGGTGCTGGCGCAGGAAACGC
>VBDA01000070.1 GCA_005883655.1 Betaproteobacteria bacterium
TCGGCGTGACGATTCCTTGAGATTCAACCGGCGCCACCAATAGCGCGGCGATCGCGATTCTTAGGCAGGATCCAGCCGGCGGTCAACACGGGTCGAGATCGCGCTGACCAGCGCCTCCGACGGGCGGACCGGCGCGGTCATTTCTGGTCGATCTTCGGATCGAGCGCGTCGCGCAAGCCGTCACCAAGCAGATTGAAAGCGAGCACGGTAAGAAAGATCGCCAGGCTTGGAAAGATGGCGACGTGCGGGGAAGTCATCATATCGGCGCGCGCTTCGTTCAGCATCGCTCCCCATTCCGGCGTGGGCGGCTGCGCGCCCATGCCGATGAACGACAGGCTCGCGGCGGTGATGATCGAGGTTCCGATTCGCAGCGAAAAATAGACCACGACCGCTGCGATCGTACCCGGGAAAATGTGACGAATGACGATCGTCCAGTCGGACGCGCCGATGCTCCTCGCCGCGTCGATAAAGGTGAGATGCTTGAGCGAAAGCGTGTTGCCGCGGACCAGGCGCGCAAACGTCGGAATGCTGAATATCGCCACCGCGATGATCACGTTGGCCATGCCGCCGCCGAGAATGGCAACGATCCCGATCGCCAGCAGGATGCCAGGGAACGCAAACAGCACGTCGCACAGACGCATGATGAGGCGGTCCCACCAGCCTTCGTAATAGCCGGCGACGAGCCCCAGCCCGGTGCCGATCAGCGCGCCGACCGCGACCGAAACAAAGCCGGCGGTCAAGGAGATGCGAGCTCCCATCAGAATGCGGCTGAAGATGTCTCTTCCCAACGGATCGACGCCGAACCAGTGCTTCATTGAAGGCAAGGCATTGAGGCTGTCGTAATCGAAAAAATTCTCCGCATCGTACGGAACTACCCATGGGGCGATCACCGCGATCAGCACCAGTAGCAACACGAACAGTCCCGCAGCGACCGCAACGTGCTGCTTGCGGAACTTGCGCCAGAACTCGCTCCAGGGAGTGCGTACCGACGAAGCGTCCGGTGCAAGGACCGCGTCGAGGACCGGCATCGGCTCCGTATCGGGATCGACGCTTTGCCGAATGGCTTCGGAATCCATGCAGTTACCGATACCGTATCGTCGGATTGATGACCGCGTACAGCACGTCGACGATCAGGTTGATGAGGATGAATTCGAGCGAAAAGAGCAACACTTCCGCCTGGATGACGGGATAGTCGCGCATGTCCACCGCGTCGACCAGCAGTCGGCCCATTCCCGGCCAGTTGAAGACCACCTCGACCACGATAGACCCACCAAGCAGGAAACCGAACTGCAATCCCATCATCGTGACCACGGGGATGAGCGCGTTGCGCAAGCCGTGCTTGATGACGACCACGTTCTCGGACAGACCCTTGGCGCGCGCCGTGCGCACGTAATCTTCCTGGAGGATTTCGACGAACGACGAACGGGTGAAGCGGGCCATGATCGCTGCCACCGCGGCGCCCAGCGTCAGCGACGGAAGAATGTAGTGTTTCCAGCTGGCAGCGCCGACCGTGGGCAGCCAGTTGAGCTGCACCGCGAAGATCTGCATCAGCACCATCCCCAGCGCGAAGGCGGGGAAGGAAATGCCGGACACCGCCAGCGTCATGCCCAGCCGGTCCGGCCAGCGATTGCGCCACACCGCGGACACGACGCCGATCAGCATGCCGATGACCACCGACCACGACATTGCGGCCAGCGTCAGCCAGAAGGTCGGCATGAAGCGCTCGCCAACTTCGGTGGACACCGGGCGCTTGGTGCGCAGCGACCGGCCGAAGTCGCCACGCAACACGCCGGTGGTGAAGCGCACGAATTGTTCGGGCAGGGAGCGATCGAGTCCCAGGTCCTGGCGAACGAGCGCTACCGTCTCCGGTGTCGCATCGGGACCCGCTGCGAGCCGCGCCGGGTCACCCGGCAGCAAGTGCACGAACATGAACACCAGCCCGCCGACGATGAGCAGCGTGGGAAGCAGCCCGAGCAAGCGCTTGACGATGTACTGGAGCATCGATTTACCGCGCGGACGTTGGCATCACCCTTGCGCGGAGAATGACCGCGGCGACTCGTATTGGCCAACGAGCGCCGCGAATCGGTTCAGGGCTTCAAATCGACTTCGGTAAAGTTGAACGACGAATCGGGCATGGTGTAGACACCCGTCAGCTTCTTGTTATGCGCCGACAGGAGCTTTTCGACGACCAGCGGCGCCCACGGCGCGTCCTTCCAGATCTGCTCCTGGGCGTCGCGGTAGAACTTCGTTTTTTCCGTCTTGTCGGTCGTCGCCAGTGCGGCCTTTATATCGGCGTCGACCTTGTCGCTCTTGTAATACGCGGTGTTGAAGAGACTCGGCGGAAAAGATCCGGATGCGAGCAGCGGCCGGATCGCCCAATCGGCTTCGCCGGTCGACGATGACCAGCCGACGTAATAGAGGCGCACCGGCGCGGTCGCCGGATCCTGCCAGCTCTCGACTTTCTCGACCCGCTGCCCGGCTTCGAGCAGCGTGATCTTGGCCTTGATGCCGATCTGGCCGAGTTGCTGCTGCAGAAACTGCGTCACCTTTTGCGCGGTGCTGTGGTTGTACGCCGACCACAGCTCGGTCTCGAAGCCATTTGGGTAGCCCGCTTCAGCGAGCAGCTTCTTGGCCTTGGCGAGGTCGTATGGCCACGGGCCGAGCTTGACGTTGTACTCGACACCCTCCGGCACCACGCCGGGGGCGGCAAACGCATAGCCGCCGAACGCTACTTTTGCCAGTGCGTCCTTGTTGATGGAGTAGGCGATCGCCTCGCGCACCTTGGGATTATCGAAGGGCTTTTGCTGGGTGTTCATCGACAGGTAGCGCAGCACGATCGATGGCGCCGCCACCACCTCGAGCTCAGGCTTCGCCTTCAGCGTTTCCGCCTGCTCATAAGGGACGGGATAAGTGAAGTGCGCTTCGCCGGTCTGCATCATCGCCGCCCGCGAATTGTTGTCGACGACCGGCTTCCAGGTGATCGTGTCTACCTTGGGATAGCCCTTCTTCCAGTAGCCGTCGAACTTGGCGACCTTCAGATAGTCGGTACGTTGCCATTCGACGAATTTGAATGGGCCAGTCCCGACCGGATTGGCCGAGATGTCCTTGCCGTACTTGGTCATCGCCGCCGGGCTGATCATCACGCCCGACGGGTGCGCGAGATTGTTCAGGAACGCGGAAAAGGGCGTCTTCAAGGTGATCTTCGCCGTGTAATCGTCGACGACTTCGGTCTTGCCGATATTGCTGTAAAGCCCATAGCGCTTCAGCTTGTTGTCGGGATTGGTGACGCGATCGAAATTGGCCTTGACCGCGGCGGCATTGAAGTCCGTGCCGTCGTGAAACTTGATGCCCTTCTTGAGCTTGACGATGTAGGTTAGACCGTCCTTGGTGACCTCGTAGCTTTCGGCGAGGACGGGAATCATCTTCATGTCCTTGTCGAATCCATACAGGCCTTCGTAGAACGACTTGGCCATCGCCTGCGACAGCGTGTCGTTGGCGTCGTAAGGGTCGGTGGTGGTAAACGTCGACGCCACCGCGAAGACGACGTCCTTGGCGGCATGCGCGGGCGCCGCGAATAGCGCGCCAAGCGCGAGCGCGGTGACAATTAGCGAGCGTGGGAATGATTTCATGTTCTTTCTCCAGATGTTGCGACAACTCGGTCGAAGGGTGTGCGATCAGTAGGCGCCGGCGATCCGGTGCCTGGCGACGTAATGTCCGGGTGCGACTTCCTCGAGCGGCAGTACGACCGGCTCATCGCCGATCGCCCGGATAGGGCTCGGGATCTCCTCCGATGATAGCTCCCTTTTGCCGTGTCGTCGCGCCGGGTCGGCCACCGGCACGGCGGCCAGCAGCTTGCGGGTATAGGCGTGCTGCGGATGCTCGAACACCGCTCGCCGCGGTCCGATTTCCACGATTTGGCCCAGATACATTACCGCGACGCGGTGGCTGATCCGCTCGACCACCGCCATGTCGTGCGAAATGAAAAGGTAAGACAAGCCGAACTCGGCCTGCAGATCGAGCATCAGGTTGACGATCTGGGCGCGGATCGACACGTCCAGCGCCGAGACGGCTTCGTCGGCGATGATGATCTTCGGCTTGAGTGCGAGCGCGCGGGCGATGGCGACGCGCTGGCGCTGGCCACCGGAGAATTCGTGCGGATAGCGAAGCGCCGCATCGGGCGAGAGTCCGACATGCTGCAAGAGCTCGGCGACGCGATCTTCGGCAGCGCTTCCCCGCGCGACGCCGTGAACGTAGAGCGGCTCCGCGACCGAGAAGCCCACCGTCAGCCGCGGATCGAGCGACGCGTACGGATCCTGGAAAACCATCTGGATCTCGCGCCGCATAGCGCGCACCTCATCGGAGGGCAGGCGCGCGATATCGTGGCCATTGAACTCGATGCTGCCGCCATCGATGTCGACCAGCCGCAGCAGCGAGCGCCCCGTCGTCGATTTGCCGCAACCGGATTCGCCGACCAGCGCCAGCGTTTCTCCGGCGCTAAGATCGAAGCTCACTTGCTCGACGGCGTGTACCCGCCGCCGCACCCGTCCGAACAATCCGGACCGAATCGGAAACCGCGTCTTCAGGCCGCGAACCCTGAGCAGAGGCTCGGCGGATTCGCGGGACGGATGCGACTCGCTGGAAGCGCGGCGGGCGGGACCGGTGCTCGCTCGGGTCTCGGCTAAAGAAATTGCGGCAGGCGAGGGCGCGTTTGGCGCTGCGCTGTCGACAGGAAGCGGAAACCGTGCCGGCGAGTCGCTGCCTTGCATCGCGCCCAGCCGCGGGACCGCGGCCAGCAGCGCGCGAGTGTAGGAGTGCCGCGGCGCATGGAAGACCTGATCGGCGGACCCTTGTTCCACCATCTCGCCGCGGTACATGACCATGACGCGATCCGCGATTTCGGCGACGACACCCATGTCGTGGGTGATGAAAATCACCGACATGCGAAGCTCGTCCTGCAAGAGCCGGATCAAAGCCAGGATCTGCGCCTGAATGGTGACGTCGAGCGCGGTCGTGGGCTCGTCGGCGATGAGCAGACGAGGCTTGCAGGAAAGTGCCATCGCGATCATGACCCGTTGCCGCATGCCGCCCGACAGCTGATGCGGGTAGCGGCCCAAGACCTGCGCCGCCTCGGGAATTCGCACCTGCTCTAGCATGCGCAGCGCTTCACGATTGGCGGAGGCGAAATCCGCGCCCTGATGCAGGCGGATCGATTCGGCGATCTGCTCGCCGACCGTGAACACCGGATTGAGCGAGGTCATCGGCTCCTGAAAAATCATCGCCATTTCGGCGCCTCGAACGGAGCGCATGGTCTGAGCGCTGGCTCGCGCGAGGTCGATTCGTGTAGCGTCGTCGCGTGCGAAATCCATGCGGCCCGCGGTGATCGTGCCGCCACCGTGCTCGACCAGGCGCATCAGCGATAGCGCAGTGACCGATTTGCCCGAGCCGGATTCGCCTACGATTGCCACGGTCTCGCCGCGGCCGACGTAGAACGACACGTCGCGCACCGCCGCGACAATGCGCTCCGTGCTGCGGAATTCGACCGAGAGGTGCTCGACCTCGAGCAAGTGCGACGCCGACGCGCTCACGGCCATGTCCACACCTCCATCCTTGTTTGGCGAGGTGTTGATCGCGAGCTCGATCGGAACATTGCAATCGTCATGTTCATTGCGATCTTTGTGCGTGCTGCGCGCGGATCTGATCGATGGTCGCGCTCATGGTGATCGCTTGTGGATCAATTTTGAGCCAGAGCAGCGACGGGCGATCCGCACCGAGCGCGCGCTCCAAGGCGGGCGCGAATTCCGCGGTGCGAGTCACCGCCTCGCCAATCGCGCCGTATGCCTTCGCCAGCGCGACGAAATCGGGGTTGACCAGATCGGTGCCGTACACCCGCGCCGGGTAGGTACGCTCCTGATGCATGCGAATGGTGCCGTACATACCGTTGTCGATGACCACGAAGACGACATTCAGCTTGCTTTGAACGGCAGTGGCGAGCTCCTGCCCGTTCATCTGAAAACAGCCGTCCCCGTTCCACGACACCACGACACGCTCCGGATGGGTCGCCTTGGCCGCGATCGCCGCCGGGACTCCGTATCCCATCGAACCATTGTACGGAGCGAGCTGGGTCCGGAAACGGCGATGGCGATAGAGGCGATGCAGCCACACCGTGTAGTTGCCTGCGCCATTGGCCACAATCGCGTTCTCCGGCAAGCGCTGGCGCAACACCGCCACCACTTGCCACAAGTCGAGCTCGCCGGGCATAGGCCGCGGCTCCTGCCACGCCAGATAGTCTCGGTGCGGCTGGCGGGCGTTTCCGAGCCAGGCCGGATTCGCAATGGGCACCATCTCCGCCAGCGCGGCTGCAAGTGCCGGCATCGTCGCCTGTATGGCGAGGGCCGGCTGGAACACGCGTCCGAGCTCCTCGCTGCCCGGGTGAACGTGAATGAGCGTCTGCCCCGGCTGCGGGGCGCTGAGCAGCGTGTAGCCGCCGGTCGTCATCTCACCGAGGCGCTCGCCGGCGACGAGCAGAACATCGGCGTCGCGTACTCGTGCGGCTAGCTTGGGATTGATCGCGATCCCGACGTCACCGGCATAAAGCTCGTGACTGTTGTCGAAGAGATCCTGGGTGCGAAACGCGCAGGCGACCGGAATGGTATTGGCTTCGGCGAAGCGGCGCATGTCTGCGCACGCAGCTTCGTTCCATCCGCTGCCGCCGACGATGACCAGAGGTTGCCTCGATCCAGCGAGCGTTTCCCGGAGCTCGGCAATTTGCGCTGCTGCGGGATGGACCGCGAGCGGCTCGACGCGTGCGGCGTCGTCGACCTGCGCCATTGATGCGAGCATGTCCTCGGGTAGGGCTAGGACCACCGGACCGGGCCGCCCTTGAGTCGCGATCCGGAACGCGCGCGCGATGTATTCCGGAATGCGCTGCGCGCAATCGATCTCCGCCACCCATTTGGCAATGCTTCCATACATGCGCCGATAGTCGATTTCCTGAAACGCTTCGCGATCTCGGAAATCGCTGCCGACCTGCCCGACAAAAACAATGAGCGGCGTCGAGTCCTGCTGCGCGGTGTGGATGCCGATGGCCGCATTCGACGCGCCGGGCCCGCGGGTCACGAACGCGATGCCCGGGCGGCCGGTCAGCTTGCCGTACGCTTCCGCCATGTAGGCGGCGCCGCCCTCGTGGCGACAGACGATCAGCCGCAGCGATTCGCGCGCTTCGTAGAGAGCATCGAGGACGGCGAGATAGCTCTCGCCCGGAACGCAGAAGGCGAGGTCGACGCCCTGCCGGAGGAGATTGGCGACCAGAATCTGGCCACCGGTGCGCGGCGCGCTCATTGACTGGGATTCTAGCAGGCCGATTACCATCGCCACGCCCCGGGCGGGATGCACCTATAATCACGCCACCCGCTCCCGCCCCCGCCGCGCCGGCTTCGTCGCCCATGAGTCTGCCACCCGCACTGCACGATGCGTTGCTCTTCACCGTCGCCGGTGCATTTCTCGCGCTGGTGCTGATGCGATGGAAGCGCGACCAGCGCCAGGCGATGTTGCAAATGCTGATCCTGCTGGTCATCGGTGTTGTCGGCTTGCTGGCGTTGAATCAGTTCGGGGCGAGCATCGCCCCGACCTTGGCAGGCGCCGCCTTGCGCGAAGTGTGCCTGCTCCTTGCCGCGTTCGGGTTCATCCGTATTTTCCTGGTGTTCGTGTTCCAGGGCCTGTTCGCGCGGATGGCGCTGCCGCGCATTCTCGGCGATGTGCTGTTCGCGTTTTCGCTGCTCACCTATACCGTCTACCGCATGTACGCGGTGGGCTTCGACT
>VBDA01000596.1 GCA_005883655.1 Betaproteobacteria bacterium
CGGAGCTGGAACCCAGGATGCGATTCGCGAAGCTCGACACCGAAAGCGCCCAGGAGGTCGCCGGTCGCTACGGCATCCGAAGCATCCCGACGCTGATCGTTTTTCAGCGCGGGCGCGAAATCGCGCGGCAATCGGGCGCGATGGACTCGCGCTCCCTCATCGAGTGGCTGCGACCGATGGCCGGCATGGCATCGACGAACCCTTGAACACCGACGACTTCGAATCCGGGCAGCCACGAATTCGGTGTCGCAGTTGAGGCGC
>VBDA01000597.1 GCA_005883655.1 Betaproteobacteria bacterium
GCAAACATTTCTGCAGCGGCTACGACATTTCCAGCCTGGCGGCGCAATCAGGCAACCCGATCGGCTTCGAAGACATGGCCAACGCCGTTGAAGTAGCGCGTCCGGCGACCATCGCGGTCGTCCATGGCGGAGCCTATGGCGGCGGGACCGATCTGGCGCTCGCCTGCGATTTTCGCATCGGGACGAACGCCGCGGAGATGTTCATGCCCGCGGCGCGTCTCGGCCTGCACTACTACCGCGGCGGCCTCGAGCGCTACGTCGCGCGGCTCGGCCTGGACACGGCAAAGCGCCTGTTTTTGACCGCGGAACGTATCGATGCGCGCGCAATGCGCGCC
>VBDA01000598.1 GCA_005883655.1 Betaproteobacteria bacterium
CTCTTATCCACGCGAGCGCACCGCACCGGCTTTGGCTTCGTCAAGAGCGCTTGTCTAATGTCTTGAGCACTTCCGGGTTCACGACATTGTTCGGCTTGCCGGACGCGTAAGCCGTGATTTGGTCGAAGATCTCGGCAAACTGAATCTCGTACTCTTCGCGCGTGACGTAACCGATATGGGGCGTGCACACGACATTATCCATGGTGAGCAACGGATGGCTGATATCGGTAAGCGGTTCGTCTTCGTAGACGTCCACCGCCGCCATCCCCGGGCGTCCGGCCCTTAACGCGCTTACCAGCGCGATCAGCGGAGCGCGGCTGGTGTTGACGATCAGCGCAGTGGTCTTCATCCGGCCGAGGTCGCTGGCGGTCACGATGCCGCGTGTCGAATCGACCAGGCGCAGATGTAGCGAAACGATGTCGCATTCCTCGAAAAATGCCTGCTTGCTGCGAGCGGCGGCGTAGCCATCTGCTCGAGCGCGCGCAAGCGAGGTTTCTCTCGACCACACCAGCATCTTCATGCCGAATGCCTTTGCGTATCCCGCGATGACGGCGCCGATCCTGCCGTAACCGTATATCCCCATCGTCTTTCCGCGCAGGCTGTTGCCGACACCGATCTGCCACTTGCCTGCCCTGAGTGCTTCCATTTGCTGCGGGATGCGGCGCATCGCGGCGAGAACAAGGCCCCATGTCAGCTCCGCCGCGGCATACGACGGCGCGCCCGCATGCTGGCTGGAGGACACGATCACGCCGCGCCTGGTGCAGGCATCCACGTCGATATGCGGAAACACGCTGCGCTGGCTGATGAGCTTGAGCTTGGGCAGCCGGTCGAGGAGCGGCGCGCGGATTTGCGTGCGCTCGCGTATCAGCACCAGCGCTTCGGTGTCCTTCAGCCGCTTAGCCAGCGTGTCGACGTCCTGTACGTGATCGTTCCAGATCTCGACGTCGTGGCCTGCCAGTTTGCCGAAGCAGCCAAGCGTGCGCAAAGTGTCGTGATAGTCGTCCGCACAAGACAATGATGCGCAAAGAGGTCGGCGGATTACAGCTCGATACCCGCTGTCTTATCCGCTTCCTGGGCCGCCCGTCCTGATCACCGCGCGCGAGCCGCGCATCAGCCAGGCGTCATTTGCCGCTGGCGTTGCGCGTCCAACAACGGCCGCGGCGATAGCGTGCGAGAAGACGAACGTGGGGTCCGGCGGGTTCTCGGTGGTTTCGACGGAAGCCGAGACTCCGCCGCGGTGCTTGTGGATGCAGGCACGGCGCGTTACCAGGAGAAAAAGTTACCGGATACCCGAAAGATCCAGTCCGTCGACTTGACTAATAATTTCGCGGAAGTCCGCGATTGCCGAGTGCAGAACCTTGCAAGCATTCGTAATCTTATCGCTTTCGGCGCCCTGCCCGCCCGACCTAGAAATCGGATCGAGGTCCAGTTGGACCGCCACGAGTTTGTCGAGCACCTCTGCGAGCCGCCCTGAATTGATCGATCCTTGGGCTCCCTGATTCGGTGTACTTGTCATGGCCCTCTTCCTGGCGAACACGCAGAGTCCATCTTACCCCTTACGGAGAAGAGGCTGTAACCCACAGTCGCTCTGTGCTGGACCTAACGTAGGCCCACGGATTACAAAACAAGTCGCGTCGGGCTGATACCAACAACGCTGGGCGAATAGTAATGTTTCACTTCTTGATCAAATGATCGCCTGGTCAGCAATCATTAGGAACATCTCATGGCGCGTTCGCTGATTGACATAGTCGCGCTCGACTTGCTACTGGAAGAACAGCTTGCCGAGCATGCGAGCCTCAAAGACTTTAAGCTCGTGGTGTGGCGCCATGAACCAGATGCAACAGGCTGCAATTGGAATGCGCGGATCGACAGCCTGCGTGGCTACAGTTCGAGCGACACCAGCTGGTGGGACGTAGTGCCGCGGATACGCGAGCGCTTTAACCTGATATAGATTCTCGCGTACAAGGCCGTGGCATGTCGGTGGAAGCGGCAGCTGGTGTGAAATAGCGGTATGTCGGTCGGCAGGGCGCAAATGGGTCAGGCTCGTGCCGTGCGGCTTAGCCGTCAGCCGCTGTCAGCCGTTGTTATTCGCTATGATTCTGCAGTAGAAGCTTTCCTTTGGCACTGACCGACACGAGTCGACTGCCGGGCTCGCAGTCGATCAGGCCGTCGATGCAGGCATCTTCCCAGATCGACAATCTTGGACAGGTGGTGCGCCACGCCTCGAGCGCCTCATCGTATCGCCGGGGACGATCGGCGATCCACTCGAGCAGTTGCAGCCTCAGCGCGTTGGTTGGCTCGGTCATATTCACTCCATGCGGTGCAGCCGGCGCGACGTTGCGAAAGCGGGTGCGCTGGCAAAGCGAATCTGTTGTCTCTCATCGATTCGATTCTGTCATGAAACCCGAGGTCCTGGAACTCCCGCTTTCGGAGACCGTGCGCGGCGACTAGTCGGATGTGCGAGAGGCTAATCGGCGTCGCGCGGCTTGCGTCACCACGCAACCCCCGCCAGGGCGCCTTTGGCGCCGGCGCGCCTCTTTCCGGCCCGGCGCAGCAGCGTCACGGCGATGGTGATGTTGAGTAGATTCCACGCAAGACCATTGATGAACGCGGCGTGATACGAACCGGTGATATCGAATATCTTGCCCGACATCCAGCCGCCGAGCGCCATGCCGAGCAGCGTGAACATCAATACTGTGCCGACCCGGGCGCCTGCCTCTCTGGGAGGGAAGTACTCGCGAACAATGATCGCATAGGACGGAACGATTCCGCCCTGGAACAACCCGAACAGGGCCGAGATGACGAACAGGGAAGCCAATCCATCGAAAGGCAGAAATAAGAGCAGCGCGACTCCCTGCAGCGCCGATCCCAGCAGCAAGGTGCGCAGGCCTCCGATGCGATCGCAGATCACGCCGGACAACAATCGGCTCACGATGCCAAAGCCGAGCATGACCGACAGCATCTCGGCGCCGCGCGCGACACCGTAGCCCAGGTCTCCGCAGTAGGCGACGATATGCACTTGCGGCATCGACATCGCGACGCAGCACGCCAGACCCGCCACGCATAGCAGCGATTGGGCCACGGCCGGAGGGAGTCCGAAAGGCCGGGGCGAGGCGGCCGCGGCCGACAAAGCGGCGTCGGTGGCGACCACGGGTGGTCTGCGGCGCAGGAATAGCGCCAAGAACGACAGCGTCACAACGCAAAAGAGTCCGATGCCTTCGTAGGTGCTGCGCCAGCCATGGATCGCGACGAAGTGGTGCACGACCGGTGGCCACACGGCTCCGGCGAGATAATTTCCGCTGGCGCAGATTGCAACCGCTATTCCGCGTCGGCGCGTGAACCAGAGCGAAGTGTCGGCGATGAGCGGCGCGAACATTGCCGAGCTTCCGAACACGCCGATCAGCACTCCGTGCGCGAGTGAGAAGGTCCAGATGTTGCCTGCCATCCCCGCGGCGGCGAAGCCAAGACCGAGACTGAGCGCGCCGATCAGCAGCGGTACCATGACCCCGAATCGATCGGCCAGCCGTCCCATGAAAAGGCCTCCGACACCGAAGCCGATCATCGTCAGCGAATAAGGAAGCGACGCGTCCGCGCGCGCCACGCCAAACTCGGCCTGCACTGCAGGCAGCACAACGACCACGGCATACATGCTGCAGCCGCTTATGGTCATCAGCGTCAGCGAGACCGCGAGCCGCGCCCATGCGTATGGCGAAGCGTCGTCCGTCAACAAGGGCTTGCTTGACATGTCAGGACTTTTTCGCGCAAGGTCAGTCGCAGCGCGACCTCGAACGTTTGCACTTGATCGGGAGTCTTATAAAATACTCGCGCCGAGGGTTACTCCGCGTGACGTTGTCCGCGCATTCGATCACTCGCTTTAAAAAAGGCATCTCATGAGCAATCCTACACCGCCAAGAATCCCGGCGATGTCGTTGAGCCCGGTCGACCATGTCCTCGGCGCTCCGGACGCGCGCGTAGTCGTCATCGAATACGGCGATTTCGAGTGCCCCATCTGCGCGCAGGCCTATCACGGCGTCAAGATCATGCTCAAGCATTTCAAACATCGCATCCGGTTTGCGTTCCGGCATTTCCCGATTGTCGCAGCGCATCCCAACGCCGAGCTGGCAGCCGAAGCCGCGGAAGCCGCCGGTGCTCAAGGCAAGTTCTGGCAAATGCACGACCGCCTATTCGAAAACCAGCAACATCTGAAGGCGAAAGCTCTTCGCCAGTACGCCGCAGTCATCGAGCTCGAC
>VBDA01000599.1:0-2066 GCA_005883655.1 Betaproteobacteria bacterium
TCGATGTCGCAGCCAAGCAGGCCAAACGGCTGGCGAAGCAGGCATTGGCGGGACCGGCCGCGAAGAAGGAAAGGGTGAAGAAGGAAAAAGTGAAGAAAGAAAAGGTCAAGACGGAAAAAGTGAAAAAGGTCAAGCTGACCAAGGAGGAGCTTGGCAGGCAAGAGGCGAAGAAGAGCACTGCGGGCGCCGGGAAAAAAGGCGCGTCCTAACCACAGGTCGCTCATCCTCCACGGCGCCCCTCAACATCGAGACGTTCGAACCGAGCCTCGATTTGCGACCGTCAGTGAATAAGCCGTTCGCGGCGGAAGCTGCCATTCCAAAAAGAATATATTGCTACTCCGGCATGTATGGCGCCTGCACCCACCCCAACGGGGATCGGACGTCCGCGAGCTTGTTGGAGCTTAGTACCCGCGCAGATCGGGGGAATGAATGAACGGTCGCCGCAAACTTCTGGTTTCATTTGGTGCATGCGCACTGGGTTCGCGGCTCGTAGCTTTTGCGCAGAAGCGAAGACCGTACCGCATCGGGATCCTGTACGCGGGCAGCCCGGAATCTGGCAAACAGGTGCTCGATGCCTTCGTACAGGGACTTCGTGAACTTGGCTACGTTGAAGGGGATAACCTCCAGCTCGAGCGCCGCTTCGGGGAAGGAAACAATGATCGCCTGCCACAGCTCGCCGCCGATCTTGTGCGAAAGAATGTAGACCTCGTTCTTGCCGCAGGCACTACCCCGACGGCGGCAGCAAAGCAAGCAACCCAGACAATACCGATTGTATTTGCTAACGCGACCGATCCGATTAGGAGCGGATTTGCCGCCAGCCTCGGACGGCCGGGCGGCAATATCACAGGCGTAATGAATTTCGCGATCGAATTGAATATCAAGCGCCTCGAACTACTAAGGGAGGCCGTCCCGAAGATTTCGCGGGTCGCTATTGTTTGCTCAGACGATTTGACTATTCCTTTTTTGCTTCCGGAAGTTGAGCATGCAGCGAAAGCTCTTGCATTGGAAATGTTTACGATTAAAGTGCAACACCGCGATGATTTTGAGCAGGCGTTTGCTACGCTGAGGCTACAGCGCGCGGACGCAATGTATGTTCTCGAAACGCCGTTGAACTTTTATAACCGGAAACTTCTCGCGGAATTTGCGGCCATGCAAGGGCTGCCAGCAGTCTGGGCTGTCAAGGGATATGCGGAAGCTGGTGGGCTAATGAGTTACGGCCCGAGCTACGAGAGCAATTTCCGCCGAGCTGCAACTTACGTAGACAAGATTCTGAAGGGCGCCAAGCCCGGCGACCTGCCCATTGAGCAGCCAACCAAGATCGAGCTGGTGATCAACCTCAAAACGGCAAAGATGCTCGGCCTGACGATCCCATCGTCGCTGTTACTGAAGGCGGACGAGGTGATCCAGTGATGGATCATTTGGGGTATTCGTGGCTGTTGCGCTACTCGCCGCAACCGCCGATTAGTTGAGCGTTTGAACGTCCGGTTCGGAAAAGTCCGATCGTCTCCTCAGGTTCGTTTTAAGGCGTTCGATTCCAGAAATGCGCCTCTTGACCTTAGTGCCTGGCACGGAGTGCCACCTGCGGCACAAAGCGCTCGCTCGCCGAGCGCAAGTTAAACTTGTCACCATGTCGCAGCTGGTAGGCCGAAATCCAGCCGCCGCGATCCACCCGCGCTTGTCGCTGCAGAACTCCCAGAGCGGCGCCAATGTCTCAGTGTGGCCACACCGCGACGTTCACTCGCGGCCTTCATCTATCCCCACACCGGTAGTTGGCAGTCGAAATGGGCCCACGTTACGTCGGGGTGTCCGATTCACTGAACCGTGAGACCGCTTCAATGAATCCAACCACAAGCACGCGGATTCCCGGAATGTCTTCTGTTATCCCGGATCAAGTGGCCTGATGTCGCTCAAGTGGCCCGGCGCACGAACGCCGGGTTGAGCTCCTTCACCGTGCGCACTCCGCATTGCTGCATGGCAGCGCGCGTTTCGACGCGCATGATTTCCAGCACGCGTTCCACACCCGGCTGGCCGAACGCGCCCAACCCCCATAAATAGGGGCGGCCTAT
>VBDA01000599.1:2075-2339 GCA_005883655.1 Betaproteobacteria bacterium
TCCGCCCACGGCCTCGTCGATTTCGGGCAGCGCGTCGATGGTGGAACGCCCGCTGTCCTCTCCGCGTCCGCCATGATTGGAAACGATCAGGCCGTCTACGCCGTTCTGCACGCACAGTGTCGCGTCCTCATGCGCGAGGATGCCCTTGATGACGATCTTCATGCGGGTGATGTCGCGCAGGCGCTTTATGAAGTCCCAGTTCATGTTCGAGGACTCCATGCCGGTCATGTCCGAGAGATCGATGCCGTCGTACATCGGCCGGCG
>VBDA01000071.1:0-455 GCA_005883655.1 Betaproteobacteria bacterium
CGCCTGCGTGTCGGACTATCCCTGGATCGGCGAGCTGCTGAAGGTCGTCGAGGACCACGGGATGGAGCTGTCGATCTCGTCGCTGCGCGCCGACAGCCTCACCGACGATCTGGCGGCCTCCCTGGCGCGGGGCGGCCATCGCACGCTGACGATCGCCCCGGAGGCTGGCACCGAGCGGTTGCGGCGGGCCATCCGCAAGGCGATCACCGACGAGCAGATCCTGGGCGCCTGCGACATCGTGCGCGCCCACGGCATCCCGAACCTCAAGACGTACTTCATGATCGGCCAGCCGACCGAGACCGACGAGGACGTCGCGGCGATCCCGGCCCTGGCGCGCCGCATGCTCGAGCGGCTGCGCGTGCTCGACCCCCAGGGCCGGCCCTTCGGGCGGCTCACGCTCTCGATCTCGTCCTTCGTGCCCAAGCCGTGGACGCCGTTCCAGTGGGCGCCGTTCG
>VBDA01000071.1:567-8654 GCA_005883655.1 Betaproteobacteria bacterium
TCCTGGAGGCCGCCGCGCGGCTCGGGGGTGACTGGCGCCGCGCGCTGCGCGAGTGGGACGGCGACCTCGAGTTTCACACCACGCGGGCCCGCGCGCTCGACGAGCGCTTGCCGTGGGATCATTTCGAGGTCGGCGTGAAGAAGGCCGGGCTCCGGCGCGAGTGGGAGCGGGCCCTCGCCGCCGACGCCGTGCCGGCCGGAGCCGCCTGATGCCCTCCGTCCTCGACACGCGCGGCCGCGTGCTGCGCAACCTGCGCGTCTCGGTCACCGATCGCTGCAACCTCCGCTGCGGCTACTGCATGCCGGAGGAGGAGTACGTCTGGCTCCCGCGCGAGGACATCCTGCACTTCGGCGAGATCGCCGCGCTGGCCGACGTGTTCCTCGACCTCGGTGTGGACAAGGTGCGCCTGACCGGCGGCGAGCCGCTGCTGCGCCGCGACCTGCCGCGCCTGGTGACGATGCTGGCGGCTCTGCCAGGGATTGACGACCTGGCGCTCACCACCAACGGTCTGCTGCTGGCGCGCGACGCCGCCGCCCTGCGCGCCGCCGGCCTGCAGCGCGTGACCGTGAGCCTGCACAGCCTGCGGCCCGCCACCTTCGACCGCCTGAGCGGCGGCCGCGGCCAGCTCCCCGCGGTGCTCGCCGGCATCGATGCTGCCGCCAACGCCGGGCTCACCCCCATCAAGGTCAACGCCGTCGTCGTGCGCGGCGTCAACGACGACGAGGTGGCCGAGCTCGCTCGCTTCTTCAAGCGCCCCGGCTTCGTGCTGCGCTTCATCGAATACATGGACGTCGGCCACACCAACGGCTGGCGCTTGGACGATGTCGTGCCCTCGGCTGAAATCATCCGCATCGTCGGACACGAATTTCCGCTTGAACCGATCGGCGCGAACTATCCGGGTGAGGTTGCCGAGCGCTGGCGCTACCTGGATTCGGATGAAGCTGAAGCGGGTGAAATCGGGGTCATCTCCTCGGTGACGCATGCGTTTTGCAAGGGCTGCACGCGGGCCCGTCTCGCGACCGACGGCAAGCTCTATACCTGCCTTTTCGCAACTCAGGGCTACGACCTTCGCGCCCTGTTGCGTGGCAGCAGCGCGGACGAGGAGATCATCAACTACCTTGCCGCGATCTGGTCGCAGCGCGCGGACCGCTATTCCGAGATCCGTTCGGAAAGGACCGCGGCCCTGCCCAAGATCGAGATGAGCTATATCGGCGGTTAATGCATCTCAAAGCACTTTTCGAGTTCTTGAGCGGACTGGAACAGAACAACAACAGGCCGTGGTTCGCGTGGAACAAACCGGCGTACGACGTGCTGCGCGAGGAGTTCGAGCATCTGGTAGCCGATGTCACCGCGCGGGTACAGAAATTCGACCGTGCACTCGGGCCCGTCGATCCGAAGAAAGCGATGTTCCGTATCTACCGCGACACGCGCTTTTCCAAGGACAGGACGCCGTACAAGACGCATTTCAGCGCGGCGATCCGCGACCGGTCGAAGCGCGGCCTGGAGCCGGGCTACTACTTCCACATCGACCACAAGGGAATGCTGCTGGTTGGCGGTGGTATTTATCGGCCGGAGCCGGAGATATTGAAACGGGTGCGGCAGTACATCGCCACCAACCCGCAAACATTGACCAGGATGCTGCGCAATCTCCGTCTCAGAAAAACCTATGACGGCTTTATCGATGAGGATGCGTTGGTGCGCCCGCCCAAGGGCTTCAGCGTGGACACTCCGCACATCGACGCGATCAAGCTCCGCCATTTTTTCGCGATGCTCGAGGTCAACGTCAAAAGGCGTCCGCCCAAGGACCTTGCCGGCGATCTCGCCGACGATTTTCGCGATCTGTTGCCGTTGATGGAGTGGTTGCGTGCCGCTGCTTCCACCGAGCGTAGCTCTTGAACGCGCCCGACATCCCCTATCGCCCGATCCTGACCGACGCGGCCCGGCCGTCCACCTTCACCGTGCGCGCCGTCGACGAGCACGGCGAAGCACGCGACACCCCGATTGCCGGCTAGCATCCGCTCACGCTCTATGTCGACAAGCGCGAGATTCTGACCCTGATGACCCTCGGCGCTGCGCCGGAGGCGCTGGCGATCGGCTACCTGCGCAACCAGCGCCTGCTGGGCTCGCTCGACGAGATCGTGTCGGTTCAGGTCGATTGGGGCGTCAACGCGGTGGTCGTCAACACCCGGCACGGCCTGAAGGACCTCGACGCGAAGCTCGGCAAGCGGACTACGACCAGCGGCTGCGGTCAAGGCACCGTGTTCGGCGACCTGATGGAAGAGATCGATTCGGTGAAGCTTCACACCGACGAGGTGCTCAGCCGCACCGCGCTGTATGCGCTGCTCGACCGGGTGCGCGGGCACGATACGATCTACAAGCAGTCCGGCGCCGTTCACGGCTGCGCGCTCGCCAGCAACCAAGACGGAGCGAGCGAGATTCTTTATTTTGTCGAGGATGTCGGACGGCACAACGCGGTCGATGCCATTGCCGGGCTGATGTGGCTCGACCGCGTCGACGGCGGCGACAAGATTTTCTACACCACCGGACGACTCACGTCCGAGATGGTGATCAAGGCGGCTCAAATGGGCATACCGTTCCTGGTGTCGCGCTCGGGATTGACACAGATGGGTTACGAGATCGCGCAGAAGGTCGGCATCACCATGATCGGCCGCGCCACCAACAAGCACTTCCTGCTGTTCGCCGGCGGCGAGCGGTTTCGGCCGGACGCTTGACATCGCCTTCGCGCGGAGTGAGCGGCGTGGTGCTCGCCGGCGGCCAGGGCCGGCGCATGGGCACTCTCGACAAGGGCTTGGTGCCCCTTCACGGCCGATCCATGGTGCGACACGTGCTGGACAGGCTCGCGCCGCAAGTCGACGACATCCTGATCAATGCCAACCAAAACCTCGATCGATACGCGGCGCTTGGCTTTCGCGTCGTTCCCGACTCGATCGAGGGTTTCGCGGGCCCTCTCGCCGGGCTGCACGTGGGGCTCACGCACGCGTCGCAACCGCTGGTCGCCACCGTTCCGTGCGACTCGCCGTTCTTGCCGGCGGATCTGGTCGCGCGGCTGCTCGCAGCGCTGCAAAAGATGGATGCCGAGCTCGCTGTCGCGCGGACCTTCGATCAACCCCACCCGGTGTTCGCGCTTGTTCGCCGCTCGGTGTTGCCGCATCTGACCCGGTTTCTCGAGGGCGGAGGTCGAAAGATCGACGCCTGGTACGCTACACTCAGGACCATCGAGGTCGCATTCGACGACGAGGCCGACGCCTTTCGCAACATCAATACGCTCGATGAGCTCCAGCAGCTCGACCTTCGATCCGACCAATAGTCTTTCCAAAATGAGCAGCGCACCCCGGACATTGCGCGAAGCGTCCTGCGCCGACGACTACGATCCGAATTCGATGCCGGTGGCAAAGGCGCGCGCGTTGATTCGCAGCTTTCTCGCTCCAATGACCGCTACCGAGCGTGTTCATGTCCGCAGCGCGCTCGGACGCGTCCTGGCGGAACAGGTGGTGTCTCCGATCGCGGTGCCGGGCCACGACAATTCGGCGATGGATGGCTACGCCGTGCGCTTCGAGGATTTGCGGCAGGACGGAGATACGCTGCTCAGGCGCATCGGCGAATCGTTCGCGGGCAAACCTTGGCCGGGCGCGATAGTTGCGGGCGAATGCGTGCGCATCTTCACCGGCGGCGTCATGCCGCGCGGCGCCGACACCGTCGTGATGCAGGAGCGCGCCGTCGAAGACACCCGCGGCGTTCGCATTGCGCCCGGTGCGGTGGCGAAAGCGGGACAGAACCGGCGCTTCGCGGGTGAGGATTTGAAAGCCGGGCAGGTCGTGTTTCGCTCCGGCCAGCGTATCCATCCCGCCGAGCTGGGAATGATCGCATCGCTGGGCATCGGCGAGATCGGCGTCTTTCGCAAGCTTCGCGTCGCGTTTTTTTCGACCGGCGACGAACTCAAGTCCATCGGTACGCCGCTTGCGGCCGGCGAAATATACGACAGCAATCGCTATACGCTGCACGGCATGCTGACGCGGCTCGATTGCGACGTGATCGACATGGGCGTGGTCGAGGACGTGCCGGAGAAGCTCGAGCGCGCGTTCGCCACCGCGGCCGCGGCGGCGGACGTGGTGATCACGTCCGGTGGCGTTTCCGTCGGTGAGGCCGAT
Source organism: Betaproteobacteria bacterium (assembly GCA_005883655.1). GTDB lineage: Bacteria > Pseudomonadota > Gammaproteobacteria > Burkholderiales > Casimicrobiaceae > PALSA-1003. The sequence continues at coordinate 4,737 of VBDA01000071.1, forward strand.
TATGTCAAACAGCTTCTCGACAAGCTCGGCGAAGTTCTGTTCTGGAAAATCGCCATGAAGCCGGGGCGACCGCTCGCCTACGGCAAGATTGGCGGCGCGCATTTCTTCGGATTGCCCGGCAACCCGGTCTCGGTGATGGTCACCTTCTATCAGTTCGTGCGCGATGCGCTTTTGACGCTCCAGGGCCAGCGCGACGTTGCGCCGCTGCCGACGTTCAGGGTGCCGTTGTCCGCACCGATAAAAAAAGTGCCGGGACGCACCGAGTTCCAGCGCGGAATCCTGACTGCGAACGCGGACGGAGCGTGGTCGGTGCGCACCACGGGCGATCAGGGTTCGGGCATCCTGTCTTCGATGTCGCAGGCAAACTGCTTCATCATTCTCGGCAGCGACACCGGTAACGTCGCCGCCGCCGAGCTGGTCGAAGTACAGCTGCTGGAAGGCCTGGTGTAGTGCGCGCTCATTCGCGCGCGGCAGCGGAGCGCTTTTGCGTGGCGAAATGAATCCGGCACGGCCAAAGCTGGCCGCCGCGACGGAAACGCGAATTGATTCGCACGTGCCGCCGATCGCACCTACGCGCGCAGCAGCGTTTCGCTACTGGTGGAAGCTCGGCTGGATAAGCTTCGGCGGACCAGCGGGGCAGATCGCGATCATGCATCACGACCTGGTCGAGCGCATGCACTGGATCTCCGAGCGCCGCTTCCTGCACGCCCTCAACTACTGCATGGTGCTGCCCGGTCCCGAGGCGCAGCAGCTTGCCACCTACATCGGCTGGCTCATGCACCGCACCTGGGGCGGGATCGTCGCCGGCGCGCTGTTCGTCCTGCCGTCGCTCTTCGTTCTGATCGCGTTGTCGTGGGTGTATATGGCCCACGGACAAGTGCCCGCCATAGCCGGAATGCTCTACGGCATCAAGCCCGCGGTCACCGCCATCGTGTTGCATGCGGCATGGCGCATCGGCACGCGAGCGCTCAAGTCGCCTTCGTTGTGGGCGATCGCCGCGGCGGCGTTCGTGGCGATCTTCGCCTTCGCGGCGCCTTTTCCTGCGATCGTTCTTGCTGCGGGAGCGCTTGGCGCGCTCGGCGGCAAGCTCGCGCCGGCGCAATTTGCGGCCGTGCGGGCGCACAGCGCCGGGGGTTCGGCACATGCGCCGGCGATCATCGACGATGACACGCCGACTCCAAAGCACGCGCTCTTTCGCGCCTCGCGACTCGCGGCGGTGGCCGCTGTCGGCCTCGCGCTCTGGGGCGCCTCTTTCGCCGCCCTCTTTGTCATGTCCGGCGGCGATTCGCCGCTCACCCAAATGGGCTGGTTCTTCACCAAGGCGGCGCTGCTCACCTTCGGCGGCGCGTACGCAGTGCTTCCCTATGTGTATCAGGGCGCGGTCGAGACCTACGGTTGGCTCGCACCGCCGCAAATGATCGACGGGCTTGCGCTCGGCGAAACCACACCCGGACCGTTGATTATGGTCGTGGCCTTCGTCGGTTTCGTCGGCGGCTGGACGAAACAGCTATTCGGGCCCGAACATCTTTTTCTCGCCGGCGCGCTTGCCGCGACGGTGGTGACGTGGTTCACTTTTCTGCCCTCGTTCCTGTTCATACTCGCCGGCGGACCGCTGGTCGAGTCGACTCACGGGCAGATGAAATTTACGGCGCCGCTCTCCGCGATCACCGCGGCAGTGGTCGGCGTCATCGTCAACCTCGCGCTATTTTTTGCCTATCATGTGTTGTGGCCACAGGGATTCAACGCACCCGTCGACTGGGTTTCACTGCTGATCGGCGCCTCGGCGACGATGGCGCTGTTCCGATTCAAGGTCGGCGTGATACCGGTGATCCTGGCCTGCGGCTTGGCGGGTCTCGCGATAACGCTGCTTCACTAATTCGATGCGCTAATCGCGCCCGCGCTCGAGCCTACGCATGCGCTGCTCGAGATCGAAGATGTCGGTCGATTGGGCGAGAAACGCCTCGCGGCTTTTCATCTCCTGCTTCCAGAACCAGGTGTCGAGACGATCAAGCCAGCCGCGTGGTCTGGAGACTGTGCTGGCAAATGTGCTGGAAGGCACGGTGCTGTCTTTCTGCGCACGCTCGTTTGCATCCTGCAGGATGCCGTGAGTGAGCCTGGCCAAAATGCCTGTCAGGCTGTTGTCGTAGAGAGGAGGATCATTGGTTCTCATTGAGCTGTCCCTGATCGCCGGATCGGCGCTAGGTTGTCGGCAACGCACGGATGGCGCGTTGCACAATGAGAACTATGGTGTCGCGCTCACTCCAAAGCAAATAGCGGTTTCGAATCAGCGTCATCAGCAATGCTGATCGCGCCGCAAGGCAAGCTGGCTTTAGGACAGCTGCGGGCCTACGGCAGCTGCGCGGGCTCCAAGGCAGCCTGCAATCGGGGCGGCCCGAAGGCTTTGTGCAAGCTGCGACGTCAGCGGCGGCCCGCCGAGAGCACGCCGGACACGTCCTGCACCATCGCAAGCGCGGCTTTGAGCTGAACGAGGCTCTTCACCTCGAGCGTGAAGGACATGCGCGCCTGGAGGTTGCGCGACAGCGTGTTGACTGCGGTGACATTGATTTTTTCGCGCGAAAAAACTTCCGAGATATCGCGAAGCAGCGCTTGGCGGTCCATCGCCTCGACAACCACGTCGACCGGGAAGACCTCGTCGCGCGGCGTGCCCCAATCGGCGCTGATCAGGCGCTCCGGCTGCTTTTCCTTCATACGCGCGACGTTACTGCAGCTCTGGCGATGAATCGTGATGCCCTTGCCGCGGGTGACGAAACCGACGATTGCATCCGGCGGCGCGGGCTTGCAGCAACGCGCGAGGCCGGTCATCAGCCGGTCGACCCCGACGATCAGTATTCCACTGCCGGCGCCCGTCGCCTTGCTGCCGTGGGTGACCACGGCTTCTTCGACGCGAGAAGGAAGCGCCTGGTCAGGCTTGGCTGCGGCGTGAATGGCCTGTTGCAGCTGACGCGTGTTGAGCTCAGCGCGCGCGACCGCCGCGAAAAAATCGTCCAGCTTGGCCATTCCCGCCTTGTCGGCGACCGCTTCGAGATTGACGGCGGTCATTCGCGACCGCTGCAGCTCGCGCTCGACGATGGAACGCCCATTTGCGATCGTCTCGTCGAGCTGCTGCGCCTTGAACCACTGACGAACCTTGGTGCGCGCACGGTGGCTCACCACATAGCCGAGCTCGGGGTTGAGCCAGTCGCGACTGGGCCCTACCGAGGAACCGCCCTGCTTCAGCGCGACGATCTCGACCCGCTGTCCGCTTTCGAGCGACGTGTTGAGCGGCACCATCGCCCCGTCGATGCGAGCGCCGCGGCAACGATGACCGAGGCTCGTATGCAAGGCGTACGCGAAGTCGACCGGCGTGGACCCTCGCGGCAGATCGATCACCTTACCTTGCGGAGTGAGCACGTAGATGGTATCCGTGAACAGGCTGGATTTGAACTGCTGCAGCCATTCGCCCGCGTCGGCGACGGCATCCTTCCAGTCGAGCACCTGCCTCAGCCAGGCGATCTTTTCGTCGTAACCCGGATCGCCGCGCCCGCTGCGCGGACCTTCCTTGTAGCGCCAATGCGCGGCAACGCCGTATTCCGAATGACGGTGCATTTCGTGCGTGCGAATTTCGGGCCCGATCACGGCGGTATGCAGCGAGCGGTACCCGTTCGCCTTGGGCTTGGCGATGTAGTCGTCGAATTCCTTCGCCATCGGCGTCCACAGGTTGTGCACCAAGCCGAGGGCGGTGTAGCAATCCTTGACTTCGTCGACGAGGACGCGCACGGCGCGAATATCGTACAACTCGTCGATGCCGGCCTGCTTGCGGCGCATCTTGGTCCAGATGCTATGAATATGCTTCGGCCTGCCGGAGATTTCAGCCGCGACGCCGGCGGCGGCGAGCTCGCGCTTGAGCGTCGCTTTGAC
>VBDA01000072.1 GCA_005883655.1 Betaproteobacteria bacterium
CGGGAGCTCACTATGATTTTCCCGCGAGCAAAAAATCCCGGACTGTGGACAGCGGTCGGCGCGGGCGCCGGCACTGCCGTTGGAACTGCACTCGGCAACAGCCCCATCGGACTCGCGCTGGGCGCGGCACTGGGTTTGGCGTTGGCGTTGCTTGCCGCCCGGCCCGGCAAGCGTATCTACTGAGCAGCGGATGCCGACAACGGCGTCCCCTTTGCATCCGTATCGACCCTGACACCGTACGGGAGACCTGCATGCGACGTCTTGCCCTCGTGCGTTACGAACTCGAGCGTACCGCCGCGGCTGCCCGCGCCGCTGCTCTGGAGCGTCCTCGGCGGCTTTGCCGGCGCCGTCCTGTCATGGCAAGCTCTATTCTATTTGCGGTTTCGAAGCGCCTCGCAGACGTGAGCGGCTATCGGACCCGCGCGTTCGCACGCCTATCCTAGAGATGGCCGAGAAGAAGGCTTTTCTGCTCAGGCTCGATCCTGTCGTTTGGGACGAGATGGAGCGGCTCGCCCAGAGCGAGCTGCGCAGCGTCAACGCACAAATCGAATTCCTGCTTCGCGATGCGCTCGCGCAGCGCAGAATCAAGCCCAAGCGCACGTCGGCACGTACGCCCTCCTCGTCTTCGTCCTCATCTTCGTCCTCATCTTCGTCACGTGGCAACCGGGTGGATTGAGTCGATGACCGAGGCGCTCGCCGACGCGCGAGCGTTTCGCGGATGGACGCTGCGGGGAGCGCAGCGCCACGACGAGGATTTCCTGTTCGCGCTGCATCGCGATGCCATGCGCGCCTACGTCGATGCGACCTGGGGCTGGGATGAAGAATGGCAGCGCGCGCATTTCGCGGCGAATTACGCGCCGGAGCGCCAGGCCGTGATCGTGCACGGCGGGATGGTCCTCTGCGACGTGGGCCGCATCAGCCTGACGCGGCATTGGCGCAAGATTTTTCTGCGCGACATCGAGCTCATGGGCCCTGAGCGCAATCATGGCGTGGGTACGGCCATCATCAACGCGGTGCTGACGCTGGCGCGGAACTCCGACCGCTATGTCGAGCTGCGTGTGCTGCGCTGCAATCCCGCGCAACGGCTCTACGCGCGGCTCGGATTCCGGGTGATCGACGACGACGGCGCGCGTTTGAGGATGCGCACGCGTTAATTCACATGCTCGTGAGCGTGCGCACCAGCCAGGCACCGATCGCTTCGATCTCCTCCATGCATACCGAGTGCTCCATACGGTAAGCGTGCCAGTCGACTCGATAGCCGTTGGCGACGAGCGCGCGATGCGAGGCGTCGCCCCACTCGAAGCGCACGACGGGGTCGGCGGTACCGTGGGCCATGAAGATCGGCAGATCGCGATTGGCCGCCGCCGCTTCATCGGCCAGCCTGTCGGCGAGCACCAGATAGGTCGACAGCGCGATCACTCCCGCCAGCCGCTCCTGGTGGCGGATGGCGGTGTGCAGCGCGATGACGCCACCTTGCGAGAAGCCGGCAAGCACGATTCGCGAGGCCGCGATGCCGCGCGACTTTTCGCGTGCGATCAGCGCTTCGAGCTCGCGTTCCGACTGCCGGACGCCGGCGATATCGGCGCGGCTGTTCAGATCCGCGGCGGCGATGTCATACCACGCGCGCATGGCCATGCCGTTATTGATCGTCACCTTGCGTACCGGCGCGTGCGGAAACAGAAATCTCAACGCGAGCGTGGCAGGCAACTTGAGCTCGGGCACGACGGGCACAAAATCGTTGCCGTCGGCGCCCAGGCCGTGCAGCCAGATGACGCTCGCGGTCGGATGGGACGCGGTTTCGATCTCGATGCTGGGCAGTATGTCGGATGGCATGATGGGCTTTGGAAAAGCGTCGCGCATTTTAACCGCGATTTGCCGCATGAAGCCGCAGGCGCGATCCGCCGGGACGATGATCAGGCGCCAGTGAAACGGCGTGAATCTTCTCGCAGGCCCCTTAAGCGGCCACCGCGGGTGCAGGCACAGCCGACAACGCGGTGGCGAGGGCGTCGTCGACCCGCTCGACCCAGACGAACTCGAGCTTGTCGCGCGCGTCGGACGGAATCTCCTCGAGGTCGCGGCGGTTGCGCGCGGGCAGGATCACCGTCGATATCCCCGCGCGCAGCGCGGCGAGCACCTTTTCCTTGACGCCGCCGATCGGCAGCACGAGACCGCGCAAGGAGATCTCGCCGGTCATCGCAACATCGCTGCGCACCGGACGCGCAGTAAGGAGCGACGCCAGCGCGACGAACATCGCCACTCCGGCACTCGGTCCGTCCTTGGGCGTGGCGCCGGCGGGAACGTGGACGTGTATGTCCGATTTCTCGAGCACTTCCGGCTCGATGCCCAGCTCGCGCGAGCGCGCCTTGACCAGCGACAGCGCGGCCTGCGCGCTTTCCTTCATCACTTCGCCGAGCTGGCCGGTGAGGATCAGCTTGCCCGCGCCGGGCATGCGTGCAGCCTCGACGAACAGGATGTCGCCTCCCACCGGCGTCCAGGCAAGCCCGGTGGCGACGCCGGGTACGCCAGTGCGCATCGCGACTTCGGCCTCGAACTTGCGCGGACCAAGGATCGCCTGCAGATCGTCGGGGCCGATCTTCACCTGCTGCGTGCTGCCTTCCGCGATGCGCACCGCAACGTTGCGCAATACATTGCCGATCTCGCGCTCGAGGTTGCGCACGCCCGCCTCGCGGGTGTAGTCGTCGATGATCGTCGCCAGCGCCTGGTCGCTGATCTCGCACTGCTCCACCTTGAGCCCGTTGGCGACGAGCTGCCTGGGAAGGAGATAGCGCCGGGCGATCTGCAGCTTTTCCTGCGCCGTGTAGCCCGGCAACTGGATCACCTCCATGCGGTCGCGCAGCGGACCGGGAATCGTGTCGAGAACGTTGGCGGTGCAAATGAACATCACTCCCGACAGGTCGAACGGCACGCCCAGATAGGTGTCGCGGAAGGTCGAGTTCTGCTCCGGATCGAGCACTTCCAGCAGCGCCGACGACGGGTCGCCCTGAAAGCCGCCGGCGCCGAGCTTGTCGACTTCGTCGAGCATCATGACGCAATTGCGCGTTCCGGCCTTGCGCAGGTTCTGAATGATATTGCCCGGCAGCGCACCGATATAAGTGCGCCGATGACCGCGGATCTCGGCCTCGTCGTGCACGCCGCCCAGGCTCACGCGCACGAACTTGCGCCCGGTCGCCCTGGCGATGCTCTGGCCGAGCGAGGTCTTGCCAACGCCGGGCGGACCGACGAAGCAAAGGATCGGGCTCTTGCCCGACGGATTGAGCTTGCGCACCGCGAGGTACTCGAGGATGCGCCGCTTGATCTTGTCGAGCCCGTAATGGTCGTCATCGAGGATGCGGCGTGCCTCCGCGATGTCGATCTCGGTTGCCGGGTCGGCGGCCCAGGGCAGCTCGATCAGCCATTCGAGATACGTGCGCACCATCGAATACTCGCCGGCGGCTTCGGGCATGCGCTCCAGGCGCTTCAACTCCTTTCGCGCGTGCTTTTCCACTTCCTCGGGCATCTTGGCTTCGGTGATGGCCGTCTCCAATTCGGCGATCTCCGCCGCGCCCTCGTCACCTTCACCCAACTCCTTCTGGATCGTGCGCATCTGCTCGCGCAGCAGGTGCTTGCGATTCATGTCGCCAATCGACTCCTTGGTGCGCTCGTCGATTTCGCGCGAGACCTTGAGCACTTCGATGCGGCGAGACAAGAGCTCGAGCAGCTTGTCCAGCCGCGCCTTGAGGTCGAAGGTTTCCAGCAGCGCCTGCTTTTCCTCGGCACCGATGTCCATCAGACCGGAGATCAAGTCCGCGAGGCGCGCGGGACCCTCGACGCTTTGCAGCGCGACGACCATCTCTTCGGGGACCTGCGGCAGCAACTGCAGGATTTCGATCGCACGCTGCTTCAAGTTGTGGGCGCGGCCTTCGATATCCGGGTCGGACCGATCGGGCTCGTCGATGAGCTCGACGCGTGCGACGGGAAACGGATAACCCTCCAGAAACTGCAGCACGCGGAAGCGCTTCAGACCCTGGCAGATCGCGTGATGCAGCCCGTCGGGGGCCGTGATGTAACGCAATACATTCGCGGTTGTGCCGACCCAGTGCAGATCTTCGGGGCCCGGTTCTTCGACGTCGGTCTTGCTTTGGAGAAGGATGCCGAGCGGGCGCTGAAGCCGCACGGCTTCCTGCGCCGCCGCGCGCGAGCGCTCCCGGCCCACGGTGAGCGGCAAGACCATGCCTGGAAACAGGACGACGTTGCGCACCGGCAGCACGATCACGGCGTCTTCGGGCAACGGGCGGCGCGCGCCTTCGCGCCTCGGCTCTCCCGCGGCTGCGGGGACCTCGACGCGGGCGCCCGCGTCGGCGCTGACCGGCAAGCTCGCGGTAGTCTCTTCGTTCATGGATGTCCCATCCAGCCGATCTTGCGAAGCCTCAAGATCAGGCACCCGTTCAGCAACTCTTGCCTCGCGCCTTCCAGGCGCCCGCCCGGAAGGGGAATGCGCCGCTCGAAGTACCCATAGGGAATTTCGAGCTGACGCACCGCGGTAAGCGGGCCGGCAAAAGGTGACCGCCGCTCGGCGCGCACCACCAGTGCGCCCGCCTCGTCGTTCACCTCGATGCACCCGGCCGGCACGCCGGGCAATGCGATGATAATCGTGACTTCGCGCTCGTCTTCGAACACATCGACCGGCGGCTCCCATACGGCTTGCGCCCGCTCCGACGGCAGCAAGCGGAAAAATTGCCGGTGCATGCGCTCGGCCTGCTCGATCAGCTCGCAGGCCTGCGACCACATCCAATCGGTCGAATTACGCGATGACATTGAAATCCAGGGCGGCAAACCCTGTCCGGTTGGTCGAAAGAGCCGGTTCTAGCATCGGCAGCGTGATCCCCACAAGCGAACTATGAGGGCAATCCAAGTCGATTCAAGGGTTTTGTGCCGGCGCACGGCGCCCTTGGCAGGTGCTCGCGCTGGATGCGTCGGCAAGCCCGCAACGCATTTGCCCCACCGGGGTCTAAAGCGTAGAATCCGCGCCTCGTAACGGGTCGCCGACACAATCGGCGTGCTCGTGGTGGCGGCCCGTACCCGGTGACCGCGCAATCCAGAACACAATTCTTGGAGATCGTTCGATGGCTCCTCCTTCCGGCAGCGCGCATGCGCTGCGCGATGTCACTCTCGATGACAAATATCAGCTCGAGTCCGGCCGCGTTTATGTGACCGGCGTGCAGGCGCTGGTGCGCCTGTTGATGCTGCAGCGCCAGCGCGACGTGCTGGCCGGGCTGAACACCGCCGGCTTCGTCTCCGGCTATCGCGGCTCGCCGCTGGGCGCGCTCGACCTTTCGCTGTGGGGCGCCGAAAAATTTCTCTCCAAGGCGCACATCCAGTTCCGGCCGGGATTGAACGAGGACCTGGCTGCGACCGCGATCTGGGGCAGTCAGCAGGTCAACATGTACCCTGGCGCCAAATACGACGGCGTGTTCGCGATGTGGTATGGCAAGGGCCCCGGTGTGGACCGCTGCGGCGACGTGTTCAAGCATGCCAATTTCGCGGGCACCTCCAAGCGCGGCGGCGTGCTGGTGCTCGCCGGCGACGATCACGCGGCAAAATCGTCGACCCTCCCGCATCAGTCCGACCACCAGTTCTCGGCCGCCATGATGCCGGTGCTGTATCCCTCGTCGGTCCAGGAAATCATCGATCTCGGCCTGCATGGCTGGGCGATGAGCCGCTACTCCGGCCTGTGGGTCGGATTCAAGTGCGTGTCCGACACCGTCGAAAGCTCGGCCTCGGTCTATATCGATCCCGACCGCGTCAAGCTGATCACGCCCGACGACTTTCCATTTCCGCCGGACGGCATTTCGATCCGCTGGCCCGACGGATTCCTCGACACCGAAGCGCGGATGCACGGTTACAAGATTTACGCGGCGCTGCATTACTGTCGCGCCAATCAGTTGAACCGCATCGTCATCGACTCGCCCAAGCCGAGGCTGGGCATCATCACCAGCGGCAAGAGCTATATGGACGTACGTCAGGCGCTCGACGATCTGGGCATCACCGAGACCGACGCGGCAGAGATCGGCATTCGTTTGTTCAAGGTGGCCATGCCGTGGCCGCTCGAGCCCGAGGGTGTCCGCCACTTCGCCGAAGGCCTGGAAGAAATCCTGGTAGTCGAGGAGAAGCGGCAGATCGTCGAGTACCAACTGAAGGAGCAGCTCTACAACTGGCGGACCGACGTGCGTCCGCGGGTGGTCGGCAAGTTCGACGAAAAGGGCGAGTGGATGCGCCCGCATGGCGACTGGCTGCTGCCCGCTACGTCCGAGCTCACGCCGGCGATGGTCGCGCGCGTCATCGCGCAGCGCATCGAGCGGCTGGACCTGCACCCGCGCACCATGGAAAAGGTGCGCAGCCGCGTGGCGTTCATCAACGCCAAGGAAGCGGCGCTGGCCAAACCCAAGATCAGCCTGCAGCGCATTCCGTATTTCTGCTCGGGATGCCCGCACAACACGTCGACGAAGGTTCCCGAAGGCAGCCGCGCGACCGCGGGCATCGGTTGTCACGTGATGGCGATCTGGATGGACCGCTCGACGTCGACCTTCACCCACATGGGCGGCGAAGGCGTGCCCTGGATCGGACAGGCGCAGTTCACCAACGAAAAGCACATCTTCGCCAACTTGGGTGACGGAACCTACTACCACTCGGGCAGTCTCGCCATCCGGGCGTCGGTCGCGGCCAACGTCAACATCACCTACAAGATCCTCTACAACGACGCGGTGGCGATGACCGGCGGCCAGCCGGTCGACGGACCGCTCTCGCCGTCGGATATCGCGCGCCAGGTCGCCGCCGAGGGCGTGAAAAAAATCGTCGTCGTCACCGACGAGCCGGAAAAATACCCGTCCGGCTATTTCGCTGCCGACATCGAGATCCACCACCGCGACGATCTCGACCGCGTGCAGCGAACCCTGCGCGATACGCCGGGCGTCACCGTTCTGCTCTACGATCAGACCTGCGCCGCGGAAAAGCGCCGCCGGCGCAAGCGCGGCAAGTATCCCGATCCCGCCAAGCGGGTGGTCATCAATGAGCTGGTGTGCGAAGGCTGCGGCGACTGCGGCGTGAAATCGAATTGCGTTTCCGTCGCGCCGGTGGAAACCGAATTCGGACGCAAGCGCACCATCGATCAAAGCTCGTGCAACAAGGATTTTTCCTGCGTCAACGGTTTTTGCCCGAGCTTCGTGACGGTGGTCGGCGGCAATTTGCGCAAGCCGCAAAAGGTGGCATCCGGAGAATTTCCCGCGCTGACGGAGCCAACGCTCGCTTCGACCGCGGCGCCGTACGGCATCCTGGTGACCGGCATCGGCGGTACCGGCGTGGTGACCATCGGCGCGCTGCTGGGCATGGCCGCCCATCTCGAGGGCAAGGGCTGCAGCGTGCTCGACATGACCGGGCTGGCGCAGAAAAACGGCGCGGTCGTGTCGCACGTGCGCATCGCCGATGCGCCGGAGCAGCTCTACGCGACGCGCATTGCCGCGGGCGAAGCGAAGCTCGTGCTGGCGTGCGATATTCTCACCGGCGTCGGTTACGAGGCCATCGCCAAGATGCAGAAGGGCGTGACCAAGGCGCTGGTCAACACCGCGCTGGTAATGCCCGCCGACTTCACCCGCAACGCCGATCTCAAGTTTCCGCTGGGCTCGATGGAACAAGAGATCAAGGATGCGGTGTCTCCCGGCGACGCGGAATTCCTCGATGCGACCAAGCTCGCCACCGGACTGATGGGAGACTCCATCGCCACCAACCTGTTCATGGTCGGCTTCGCCTATCAGCGTGGATTGATTCCACTGTCCGAGGCGGCGATTGTGCGGGCAATCGAATTGAACGGCGCGGCGATCGAATCGAACAAGGAGAGCTTCAAGTGGGGACGCCTGGCTGCCGCCGATCCGGAGCGCGTGCTGGCCGCGGCGATTCCGCGGCAGAAGCCCGAATCGCAGCGCCTGTCGACATCGCTCGATGAAATGATCGCGCGTCGCGCGAGCTTTCTCACCGATTACCAGGATGGCGCCTACGGCAAGCGCTACACCGATTTTCTCGACAAGGTGCGCACCGCCGAGACCGCCAGATTGCCGGGCAAAAGCGCGCTCACCGAAGCCGTCGCGCGCTACTACTTCAAGCTGCTTGCAATCAAGGACGAATACGAGGTCGCGCGGCTGTATACCGACGGCGATTTCGCCAGGCGCGTCGCAGCGCAATTCGAGGGCAACTACAAGCTCAACTTCCACCTCGCGCCACCGTTGAGCAACAAGCCGGACCTGGTGACGGGCGAAGCAAAGAAGAGCGTTTATGGGCCGTGGATGATGAGCGCGTTCGGGCTGCTGGCAAGAATGAAAGGCCTGCGCGGCACGGCGTTCGACATTTTCGGCAGGAGCGCCGAGCGGCGCATGGAGCGGCAGCTGATCACCGACTACGAAGCACTGATCGAAGAGCTCTTGCCCAGGCTCGCGGCTCACAACCACGCCATCGCCGTCGAGCTGGCGAGCATTCCCGAGCACATCCGCGGCTACGGTCACGTCAAGGACCGGCATCTCAAAGCCGCCAAAGCGAAGGAAGCTGAGCTGATCGCGGCTTACCGGTCGGCCAAGCCTGCCGAAGCTCAGCAGGCGATCCCCGTCGCGGCTTAAGGCCCGCAGGGTTGTCTGGCGAACGCCGGCCTTCGGGCTGCGTTTTGCTTGCACCGCCCGCCGCGTCGTTGTGTGAACGCGCCGGCGCCCCGCGTGGTCAAATCTGCGTTGAGGGCTACTGCACACCGGAGGCGCATGCCGGCCACTCGCAAGCACCCGAAAAAGACGCGCTCAAAGAATTGGGTCAAGACGGTGACGACCTCGGCCATCGACGTGCCCGAGGGCACGATGAACAAGCCTGCGCGGCAGGTCGCGGATGTGCTGCTCAGGAAAAACAAGGGCAAGACTCCCGGCTCGATCAATCGCTATATTCAGTTCTACCTGAACCGCGGCGGAACGGGAATTTCGCAGACGCGCAAGAAAACGCTCACGCGTGCGATGGCGCTCATCCGGGACTCAAAGTAAAGGCGCCGGCACCCGGCGCTCCTGCCCACGATCACGCGACATCGAGGCCCTTGCCGGCCGCCCGGCTGTGATCGCCCGGCCCAACGCACGTTTTCGGTGATTGACAGCCGTCGCTAGGGCTCCAATACTTGCGCCCCTTCGGGATGCATCGGTTTGAATGCGTCGCGGCGCCAAAATAACGTAGCTACCCATCTGCGAGGCGAGCATGCAACAACCCTTCGATCTTTCCGGTAAGGTCGCGCTGGTCACGGGCGCGTACCGCGGTCTCGGTTTCGCGATCGCACAGGGCCTCGCGCGAGCCGGCGCGAAAGTGGTCCTGAACGGACGCCGGCAGGACGCGCTCGATTCCGCGGCCGAGGTGCTGCGGGGCGAAGGGCTCGAGGTCTGGACGTCGGTGTTCGATGTCACCGATCGAGATGCCATCGGCGCCGGTGTGGCCGCGATCGAATCCAGGGTCGGTCCGGTCGACATCCTGTTCAATAACGCGGGCATCCAGCGCCGCGGCGCCTTTGCCGATTTTCCGCAGGCGCAGTGGGACGAGATCATCGCCACCAACCTGACGGCACCGTTCGCCGTGTCGCAGGCAGTGCTCCCGCAAATGAATCGCTTCGCTCATGAGCGAGCTGGCGCGGCCCAGCGTGGTGCCCTATACCGCGGCCAAGGGTGGAGTACGGCAGTTGACACGCGGCATGGCGGTCGAGCTCGCCCCGCACAACATTCAGGTCAACGCCATCGCACCGGGCTACTTCGCCACGGAGATGAATCGCGCGCTGATCGACAACGTCGAGTTCAACGCCTGGGTGTCCAAACGCACGCCGGCCGGCCGCTGGGGCCAGCCCGAAGAGCTTGCCGGCCTCGCCATCTTCCTCGCCTCGAGCGCATCGAACTACATGACCGGCCAAATGCTCGTTGTCGACGGTGGGATGAGCGTAGCGCTGTGAGCAGCGAGCCAGGTGACGCTGTGAGCAGCGAGCCAGGTCCCGTTCGCGAAGCGAATGGGGTGCGAGCGGCCGTGAATCAGCGCTCGCCGGCGACGCGAGACGTTTCAACTTGCTTGTACCTCCAAGAGCCGGCGTCGTTCGCGAAGCGAA
>VBDA01000073.1 GCA_005883655.1 Betaproteobacteria bacterium
GTCTACACGCTGATCTGGAACACCCTGTTCGCGGCGGTATTCTCGGTTTTTTGGATTCTGTTCGATCCTCACGTCCGCGTGATGCGGGTCATTTGGGTCAACCTGGTCATTGCCAACTGTATCGGGTTTTTCATTCATGGCGGCTTCGTGCTTGGCGAGCGTCTGGTCGGCCGCTGGGTCGCAGGCGCTTCATTCACCGCGCGCTCGTTCTACTATTCGATCGTCTCCGTCATCGGCGTCTTCGCCGGCTACGCCCTCGGCTCCGCCTTGCTCGATTGGCCGCAGCTCATGACGTCGGTCTTCTCGCCGCAAGGAGCGACGTCCATTCTGTTGTTGACCGTCATCATCTCGGCAACCCTGGCAGCCATCTTTTTTGCGCGCGAGAGGCAGGCGAAGGCTGAGGCGGAGTTTCAACGCGGGCGGGCGCGCGTCGAGGCCGCCGAGAAACAGATTCGTGTCGCGCAGCTCCAGCTCCTCGAGGCGCAGATCGAGCCGCATTTTCTTTACAACACGCTGGCCAACGTGATCAGCCTCATCGACGCCGACCCGGCGACGGCCAAGCACATGATCGAGCGCTTGATCGACTATCTGCGCCGCGCCGCCGTGATCAGCGATGGCGCGGACGCGACGCTCGGCCACCAGGTCGACCTGCTGCGCGCGTATCTCGATCTCATCGTACTGCGCATGGGCTCGCGGCTTTCGTACCGGATCGACGTGCCGCCCGAGCTCGCCGCACTCCCATTGCCACCGATGCTTTTGCAGCCGGTCGTCGAAAACGCGATCAAGCACGGCATCGAACCCAAGATCTCCGGCGGCGAAGTCAGCGTGACGGCGCGGCGGCAGGGCCACAGGCTGTTGCTTGCGGTGACCGACGACGGGCTCGGCGTTCGCACGACCCGTGGCGCCGGCTCAACCGGCCTCGGGCTCGCAAATCTCCGCGCGCGGCTGTCGACCATGCACGGCGCGCACGCGACGCTGGCCATCGAAGACCGCCAGCCCGGTACGCGGGTCACGATCGACTTGCCGATGGTGCCAGAAGAGCAGCCGGCGTGAGCGCGACGGTTGTCGGCGCGCCCCGCGCGCTGATTGCCGATGACGAGCCTCGGCTCGCGTCCTACCTGGCCGAAAAACTCGCGACGGCTTGGCCCGAGCTGCAAGTCGCCGGCATTGCGGCCAACGGTGCGGAAGCCCTGCGACTCATCGAGGAGCATGATCCGGACATTCTCTTCCTCGATATACGCATGCCGGGCCTGACCGGCCTGGAGGTAGCACGACGCGCCGCGGAGGGCGTTCATATCGTATTCGTGACCGCGTACGACCAGTACGCGCTCGAGGCATTCGAGCATGCCGCCGTCGATTACCTGTTGAAACCGGTCACTGACGAGCGGCTCGTCGAAACGATCCGCCGTTTGCGCGAGCGACTGAAATCACCCGCTGCCTCAGCGGAGCTGAAGAGCACGCTCGACGCGCTGGCGCGCGTTTTACCGGGATTACCGGGACTTGCGGGTTCCGGCGCCGACTCGCCCGAGCGGCTGGCGTGGATCAGGGCATCTGTCGGCAATCAGGTACGCCTGATCGCCGTCGATGACGTCAGCTATTTTCAGGCCAATGACAAATACACCAGCGTCTTCACCGCCGACGGCGAGGCCTTGATCCGAACGTCGCTGCGCGAACTGGGCGATCAGCTCGATCCTCAGCGTTTCTGGCAGATTCACCGCGGCACCATTGTCAACGTCGCTCACGTCGCCGCAACCACCCGCGATCTGGGTGGTCGCACGCTGATCAAGCTCAAAGCGCGGCCCGAGACCTTGGTGGTGAGCCGCGCGTTCGCGCATCGATTCCGCCAGATGTAGCCACCCTGTCGGGCGCCGGCGGCGATTGGAAATCGGCCGCGCATGGTTTAATCTGCGACGATGCACGCAGCGGCCCGGTTCCGACCAAATAGCCCAGAGCGCTGCGCGCCGAGTTCAGACCGGCTGCGCCGCTTTTCGCTGCGACCGGGTCGACTGACGGACCTGCCGGCATGAGTGCGCATCGACACTCGGCGCCCGAGCCCCAGCCCCAGGCCGCGAGGATGGCGGCATCGCGCGAGCGCCGTTCGCTGTGGATCGCGTTTTCGCTGACGCTCGGTTTTGCCGCGATCGAGGCGGCAGGAGGATGGCTGGCCGGCTCGCTCGCCTTGCTGTCCGACGCCGGCCACATGATTACCGACAGCGCCGCGCTGGCGATCGCGCTCCTTGCCCAGCACGTTTCCCAGCGGCCGCCGTCCAGGCGCGCCAGCTACGGTTACGCGCGCGCCGAGGTACTAGCGGCGTTCATCAACGCACTGATCATGCTGGCGGTGATCGTCTGGATCGCGGTGGAGGCAGTCCGCCGCCTGCTCGCGCCTAGCCCTGTGATCGGCGGAGTGGTGGTCGCCGTTGCGGCGGCGGGCCTGGCGGTCAACATCGTGTCGGCGTGGCTGTTGTCGGGCCACCACAGCCTCAACAGTCGGGCGGCGCTCCTGCACGTGCTGGGTGACATGCTGGGCTCGGTGGCGGCGGTCGTCGCCGGCGCGGTGATCGTCGCTACTGGCTGGCTGCCGATCGATCCGATACTCTCTTTGTTCGTTTCGGCACTGATTCTGCGTTCGACCTGGATGTTGCTGCGAGCGTCAACTCAGGTGCTGATGGAAGGTGTGCCCGCGCATCTTTCATACGATGAGATCGGCCGAGCACTGACGCGGCTTCCCGGCGTCTCCGCGGTCCACGATCTGCATGTCTGGTACATGACCAGCAACCGCGCGGCGCTTTCCGCACATCTGCGACTTCGCGATGCCGGTGCGTGGCCGCAAACGCTGGCCGCCGCGCAGCGCCTTCTCGCGCAGCGCTTCGGCATCGACCACGTGACGCTGCAGCCGACCTGGCACGAGCCGCCGACAGGCAAGCGCGTCATTCCGGTAACGCCGGTGGCGAATAACGACAAGCCGAGCGTACATTAAGAATCAGATCAGAGCCATTTGATCTTCTTGAACTGCAAATAAAGCCAGATATCGATCACCACCATCACGGCGACCGACATCGGATATCCCCACACCCAGTCGAGCTCGGGCATATTCTTGAAGTTCATTCCGTAGATGCCCGCGATCATGGTCGGCACACCGATGATGGCGGCCCACGCCGCCAGTTTCTTGGTGACCTCGGTTTCGTTTAAGCTGATCATGCCGAGGTTGACCTGAATGGCAGTGGTCTGCATGTCGCGTATCCCTTCGATTGTCGCGTGCAGCCGCTGCAGGTGATCGAACACATCGCGGAAATATTCGCCCATGCCGGCGCATATCTGCGGGACCCTTCCGCCGTAGAGCTTGCTGACCGCTTCCATGAGCGGATCGACGGCGTGCTTCAGGATCATCAGACTCCTCTTCAAGGCATAGAGAGCTTCGATGTTGGAGCGCGCGGTGTTGCGCAGGAAGATCTGTTCCTCGATCTTCTCGAGCTCAGTCTCCAGCGCATCGAGGATCGGAAAATAGCGATCGACCACGGTGTCCATGAGCGCGTAGAAAACGTACGCCGCACCGTACTTCAGCAGGTGCGGCTCGCGCTCGCACCGGGCGCGAACGTCGGCGAATCCGCGCTCGGTATGCAAGCGAACCGAGAGGATGTAGTTGGGGCCGACGAAGATGTCGACTTCTCCGGCATGAAGCTCGGCTTCCTTGATCTCGACCGTCTGCAGTACGGCGAACAATGAGTTTCCATACTCTTCGATCTTCGGCCGCTGGTGGCCGTGGCGAGCGTCTTCGATGGCCAGCTCGTGCAAGCCAAATTCCTCGCGCATTTCCTCGAGCTCGTCCGGCGTTGGGTCCTTGAGCCCGACCCAGACGAAACAATCGGGGCGTTTGACATACTCGCTAATGTCTTCCTTCGGGATATCGCTGAGCTTTGTGCCCTCCTGATACGCGACGCAGTTCACTAGCATGAGCGCCTCCTGGTTGTAGGGGCGATGGTACCCGCAGGCGGCCGTCGATCGCTACCGTGGCAGGTCGCTGTTCCGAACGCTGACGCTCGGGTGGCAGAGAGCGGTCCTGTCCGGGTAACATGAGCGTCCCATCGGCCAACGGAGCGTCCCACCCGTGACCACGAATGATCATTGACTCGCTGCTCGACACGGATCTGTACAAGTTCACCATGATGCAGGTCGTACTGCATCATTTTCCGGAAGCGCAGGTCGAGTACCGGTTCAAGTGCCGCACGCCAGGCGTCGACCTGACGCCTTACATCTCCGAGATCGAGCGCGAGATCTCCGGCCTTTGCGGCTTGCGCTTTGCCGGGCGCGAGCTCGAGTATCTGCGCGGCTGGCGCTTTCTCAAGAGCGACTTCGTCGATCTGCTCGGCTTGTTTCATCTGCAGGATCGCTTCGTCGACGTCAGGCGCTCGGCGGTGTCGCCCAACGAGATCGAGATCGCGATCATCGGGCCCTGGCTGCACACCATCCTGTTCGAGGTTCCGCTGCTATCGATCGTCAGCGAGGTGTACTTTCGCAATACGCAGCCACGGCCAGACTTTGCGGAAGGTCGCCGCCGGCTGAACGCAAAGATCGAGCAAATCAACGCGGTCCCCGATCCGGAGTTCAGGGTCGCCGATTATGGGACGCGGCGGCGTTTTTCCGGAGCCTGGCAAGAAGAAGTGGTTCTCGCGCTCAAGAAGGGCATCGGCGCGAAATTCGTCGGCACGAGCAACGTTTACTTTGCGTTGGAGCACGGACTTACCCCACTGGGCACGATGGCGCACGAGTACCTGCAGGCATGTCAGGCGGTCGGGCCGAGGCTGCGCGATTCGCAGGTCTTCGCGTTCAACACCTGGGCGCGCGAGTATCGAGGCGACCTCGGTATCGCGCTGTCCGACGTATGCGGGATGGAAGCGTTCCTGCGCGACTTCGATCTTTTCTTTTGCAAGCTGTTCGATGGCGTGCGTCACGATTCCGGCGATCCTTTCGAATGGGGCGAGAAACTCATCAAGCACTATGCCAAGATGCGTATCGACCCGAGAACCAAGACCATGGTTTTCTCGGACTCACTCAGTGTGCCGCTGGCGGTTCGGCTGTTTGAGTATTTCAAGGGGCGCAGCCACACTGCATTCGGCATCGGCACCAATCTGACCAATGATCTCGGCTACCAGCCGATCCAGATCGTCATCAAGATGACACGATGCAACGGGCAACCCGTGGCCAAGATCAGCGACGAGCCGTCGAAAGCGATGGATTACGATCCCTCGTACGTCGCGTACCTGCGCCAGGTGTTCCAGGTCCCCGAGCCGTCCGCGGAGTTACAGGAAGAGGGGGTCGATGCGGAATAGGTTTACTGGCCCGGTTCGTCCAGTGCCGCCTCGTACGCCTCGAGCACATCGCGACTGGCGCAGGCGAAAACGACGCGATCGAGCGCGTCGAGAGCGTCGAAGCTGCGGACGGTTTGGACTGCGATCGGAACCGCGAGCCGCAGCGGATATCCATATGCTCCGCAGCTGATGGCCGGAAACGCGATCGAGCGCAGCCGGTGGGCAACTGCTAGCTCGAGGCAACGGCGATAGCATCCTGCCAGCAGCTCCGGCTCGCCGTGGACGCCATGACGCCATACTGGCCCGACGGTATGAATGACATGCGACGCGTGAAGGCGGTAGCCGCCGGAGATTTTCGCGTCTCCGGTGTCGCACCCGCCGAGGCGCATGCATTCGGCGAGCAAATCGGGCCCGGCGGCGCGGTGTATCGCGCCGTCGACACCACCGCCTCCGAGCAGCGTGTTATTGGCCGCGTTGACAATCGCATCCATCTCGAGGGTCGTGATGTCGGCCAGAATGGCATGGAGCGTAGTCATCGACGGGTCCGCAAGGATGTCTTCCATCGCAGCGATGGCGCGCGGCCCGAGCTTAGCACACTGTCATATGCCGCCGCTTCGGTCTATAGTAGCGCGATGGCCTCCAGTCCCGTCAAAACGCCGCGTGCGCCGCCCGCCCCAGCCGCCGAGGGCACCAAGGAGCAGGTCACCAAGACCCCGGACCGCCGGCTCCGATTAGAGGACATCCTGAAGCTGATGGTTGCCGACGGTCTGGTGTCGACGACGGAGGCGGAAAAGCTCGCTCGCTCGCGCACCCAGCGCTTCGAGACTCCGCTCGAGTTGATCTCCGACCAGAAATGGCATTCGCTGGCGCCGCCACGCAAGGTGATTACGTTGGACGCGCTCGTTGAATGGCTGGCCGGCAAGCTGGGTGTTCCGTATCAGCACATCGATCCGCTGAAGATCGATCTGGTCGCGGTAACCGCGACAATGTCCAACGCTTACGCGGAGCGCTACCGCATTCTGCCGGTCAATGTCGGCGGCGGCATACTCACGGTGGCGACCAGCGAACCGTTTGTCCGCTCGTGGGCGGATGAGCTCGAGCAGATCCTGCGACTGCGAATCAAGCTGGTATTCGCCAACCCGCAGGATATCCGACGCTTCCTGGGCGAGTTCTTCAGTCTCGCCCGGTCGATGAAAAAGGCCCAGGAGACGTCGAAGGGTGACATCTCGCTGGCACGCAACTTCGAGCAACTCGTTGAACTGGGCAAACACGGGCAGCTCGACGCCAACGATCAGCACGTCGTCCACATCGTCGACTGGCTATGGCAGTACGCCTTCGAACAGCGCGCGTCCGATATTCACATCGAGCCCCGGCGAGACAGCGGTGTCGTTCGTTTTCGCATCGACGGCGTGCTGCATCAGGTGTACGCGATTCCGAACCCGGTGCTGATCGCGATGACGAGTCGGATCAAGCTGCTGGCGCGGATGGAGATCGTCGAAAAGCGGCGGCCCCAGGACGGCCGCATCAAGACCATCTCTCCCAACGGGACGGAAATCGAGCTTCGCATCTCGACCATGCCGACCGCGTTTGGCGAAAAAGTGGTAATGCGTATCTTTACGCCCGACGTGCTGGTGCGCGACTTCGAGGAGCTCGGATTCGCCGGCGAGGATCGCGAACGCTGGGAAAAGATGATCAAGGAGCCCTACGGAATCATACTGGTCACCGGACCGACCGGTTCGGGAAAGACGACGACGCTGTATTCTACAATGAAGCAGCTGGCGACTCCCGAGGTCAACGTCTGCTCGATCGAGGACCCGATCGAAATGATCGCGCCGGAGTTCAATCAGATGCAGGTGCAGCCGGGGATCGGAGTCGACTTCGCCAGCGGTGTTCGCACGCTGTTGCGTCAGGATCCGGACATCATCATGGTGGGCGAGATCCGGGACCGCGACACCGCCGACATGGCGGTACAGGCGGCGCTCACCGGTCACCTGGTGCTCTCGTCGCTGCACACCAACGATGCGCCGACCGCGATCACCCGCTTGCTCGATCTTGGTGTTCCGCCCTACCTAATCAATTCGACGGTGATCGGCGTCATGGCCCAGCGCCTGGTGCGTACCCTTTGTCCGCATTGCAAAAAGGCGGGGGACCCGCCCGAGGCAGACACCTGGCGGATGCTGACGGCGCCATTCGTCGCGGATCTGCCGCAGCAGGTGCAAACCGCCGCGGGGTGCCTGGAGTGCCGGATGACCGGCTACTACGGCCGGCTCGGTTTGTACGAAATCATGGCGCTCAGCGCATCGCTGCGGCACCTGATCCATAAGGAGTCGGACGATGCCAAGATCCGGGAGGTCGCGTACAAGGAAGGCATGAAGCCGCTACGCGTTTCCGGCGCGATGAAAATCGCCCAGGGATTCACGACTCCGGAGGAAGTGGTTAAAGTCGTTCCACTCGGCTGAAGCCCGCGATACGTCGCGGGAAGCGCCTGACGCTACGTCGCCACCCCAAGGTCCGCGATCGCCGGACCTTCGCCGGTGACGCCGCAAGCATTCTCTCAACGGTTCCTTACTTCAGGCCCCGTCCGCGACCGTGTTCGCTGATTCGCGAACGCGCGCGCGGCGGTTCCTGACCTTTGCTGCCAGCATCTGGCGGCGCCGGATCCGGCGCCGGCGTGGCTGCAGGATGGTGACCGAGATTCGGATCGACCGAAGGCGCGCCGTGCGACGGATCGGGTTTCGCAGCGGGTTTGTTTTTCCTCATGGATTTTTCCGTTGGATGCAAACTGCTATTCTCCGCCGCATGTCCACTCCACGTCTATGCATGTTCGTGCTCATGCTAGGTTGCATTCCCGCCCTCAGTTGGGCGCAATCCCTGGGGAGAACCGATCCGATGGCCGCACTCGAGCAGGAGCTGGTTGCGAAGCACGGCGAAGGTGAGCGCGCGCGGATCGCGCGCGGGCTCGCGCAGGTCGCGAAGTTCTGGCGACAAGATGAGTCGGGCAGCGCGGGCAAGGGAGACGGCGACGCAGCAGTTCTCGCCTCGTTCGTTCGCGACAGCTACGCGGGGGACGAAGTCGCACGCGACGCGCTCTTCTCCCGGATGGAGTTCGTGTTCGAGTCCCTCGACGGGCATTTGCATGAGATCGGCCGCGATTTCCGGCGCCAGTCAGACCTCGACATCGGGCCGATCCAGTCCTTCGACGAGACGCTTGCCGCCTACGATCCCGGCGCTCACGTGAGCGACGACCTGTTCGCCAACAAGCTCGCTTTCGTGATTCTCCTCAACTTTCCGCTCACTTCTCTCGACGAGCGGCTGCAGAAGGGCGAGACGTGGACGCGCCGGCAGTGGGCGGAAGCCCGGCTGGCGGAGAGGTTCTCGAAGCGGATTCCGGCGGCGGTGAACCTCGCCAATGCTCGAGCCTACTCCGACGCCGCGCGCTACATCGCCGGGTACAACATCTGGATGCATCACGTCGTGGATTCGAACGGGACCCGTTTGTTTCCGGCGAAGCTTCGGCTCCTGTCGCACTGGAACCTTCGCGACCAGATCAAGGCCGACTACACCGATGCGAAAGACGGGCTTGCCAAGCAGCGCGTCATCATGAAGGTGATGGAGCGGATCGTGACGCAAACCATTCCCGACTCCGTGGTGGACAACCCGCAGGTCGACTGGAATCCGGTGACCAACGAGGTGCGGGCCACGACGGACAAGGACTCCGACCTCCCGGCGCCGTCCGGAAAAAAGCCGGGAAACGAATCCGAACCCGACACCCGCTACGCCAAGCTCCTTGCCGTGTTCCAGGCACAGCGGCAGGTCGACGCGTGGTCTCCTTCGGCGCCGACCCTGATCGCACGCCGTTTCGAGGAGAACCGGCAGATCCCCGAAGCTCGTGTGAAGAAAATGCTGGAGGATGTTCTGGCTTCCCCCGAGGTTCCGCGCGTCGCAGCGCTCGTGCAGAAGCGGCTCGGCCGAAAGCTCGAACCGTTCGACATCTGGTACGACGGGTTCCGCGCGCGCGGCAAATATACGGAGGCGCAACTCGACGAGATCGTCCGCAAGAAATACCCCACCGCGGAGGCATACCAGAAGGACATCCCTTCCATGCTCGCACAGCTCGGCTTCTCCCGGGAGAAGGCTTCGATGCTGGCGGCGAATATCGTGGTCGACCCCGCGCGAGGTTCGGGCCACGCCATGGGCGCGGGGAGGCGAGAGGACAAGGCACATCTGCGGACACGCGTCGAGAAGGACGGGATGAACTACAAGGGCTTCAACATCGCCGTCCACGAAATGGGACACAACGTCGAACAGACCTTCTCGCTGAATACGATCGACCACACCCTTCTCCAAGGGGTGCCGAATAACGCGTTTACCGAAGCCCTGGCGTTCGTTTTCCAGGGGCATGATCTCGAGCTGCTGGGCCTTTCCAAGCCGACGGCAGAGACCCAGGCCATGAAGACGCTCAACGACTTCTGGGCCTGCTACGAGATCTCCGGCGTGGCCTTGGTCGACATGGGCGTCTGGCATTGGATGTACGAGCATCCCGCCGCCTCTCCTGCCGAGCTGAAGGTCGCCACGCTCGCCATCGCGAAGGACATCTGGAACCGCCACTACGCGGATGTGTTCGGCAAGAAAGACGTGGTACTCCTTGGCGTCTATTCGCACATGATCGACTCGACGCTCTACCTCCCCGACTATCCGATCGGCCACCTGATCGCCGTCCAGATCGAGCAGCAGATGGAAAAGGCGGGAGCTATCGGGCCGGAATTCGAACGCATGGCCACCGCCGGCAACATCGCTCCGGATCTATGGATGAAGCGAGCCACGGGTGCTCCCGTTGGCGCGGAGGCGCTTCTCGTCGCGACCCGGAAGGCGCTCGAAGACCTGCCGCGATAGCTCGTTGCGCGACTCCCGCCGCGTGGAGAACACAGCACCGGCGGTAAAACACTCTTGAGTCGACGCATCTTTCGGCTCGCGCCCCGTCCAGACCCGCGAAAGGCCGGTGGAAGCCGAGCCCACTCAGTCGACCTGGAAATGCTATTCTCCTGGTCGAACGTTCGTTCGAGTCCCGCTTTGACTGCTTAGCCGGCGCTTACACCAATGCCTGAATCGCTGCCGATACCCACGGCCAGCCACCGGCCGCCGCCGCATCACATCCGAAGAGACAATGGCGGCGTTTCTGCGTACCTGGCCGCATTGAACGCTGAGCAGCGCCGCGCCGTTGAATACGGTGTTGGGCTCGACAAGCTAAGCGAGGCAGGGCCACTGCTCATCATCGCGGGTGCCGGATCAGGCAAAACCAACACGCTTGCGTATCGCGTCGCACATCTGGTGCTCAGCGGCGCCGACCCGCAGCGGATTCTGCTTCTTACGTTCTCGCGCAGGGCGGCGGAGGAAATGGTCCGCCGAGCGGGGCACGTGCTGAGCCAAGCGCTCGATGCTCGCGGACGGCGGCGGAACGCCGCGCTGCCTTGGGCAGGGACCTTCCACAGTGTCGGGGCACGATTGCTGCGCGAGTACGCCGAACGCATCGGGCTCAACGAGTCGTTCACCATTCACGACCGTGGGGACTCCGAAGACTTGCTTGCTATCGTGCGCCATGAGCTTGGCTTATCCGAGACGAAAAATCGGTTCCCTACCAAGGGGACTTGTCTCGCGATCTATTCCCGCACCGTTAACAGCGGCGTGCCGCTGGGTGACGTGCTCAAGAAGACTTTTTCTCGATCAGCCCAATGGGAAGAGGAGCTAAGAAAGCTCTTCGACGCCTACGTTGGCGAGAAACAATCGCAAAACGTGCTCGACTACGACGATTTGCTGCTCTACTGGTCGCAAACCGTCGGTGAGCCAAGCTTGGGTCGGGAAATTGGCGAACGCTTTGATCACGTTCTTGTAGATGAATATCAAGACACGAATCGACTTCAGGCGTCCATCTTGCTCGGCATGAAGCCACACGGCCAGGGACTGGCTGTGGTCGGCGACGACGCGCAATCCATCTATTCGTTTCGGGCGGCTACCGTTCGGAACATCCTGGATTTCCCGAAGCAATTCGAGCCGCCGGCCACTATCATCTCGCTGGAACGCAACTACCGATCCACACAACCCATCCTCGATGCTTCCAACGGCATCATCGGCCTGGCGGCGGAGCGCTATACCAAGAACCTGTGGACCGACCGGATTTCTTCAGAGAGGCCAAAGCTGGTCACGGTTCGCGACGGAGGGGAGCAAGCGCAATATGTCGCCGAGCAGGTACTCGAATATCGTGAGGCCGGCATCGCGCTGAAATCGCAGGCGGTGCTGTTCAGGAGCTCGAGCCACAGCGCTGAGCTCGAGCTCGAATTGGCCCGTCGTGGTATCCCGTTCGTCAAATACGGCGGCCTCAAATTTCTCGAAGCTGCTCACATCAAGGATGTGCTGGGCGTCCTTCGATGGGCCGAGAATCCGCGTAGCCGGCTATCAGGCTTCCGGACGGTGAAACTGCTTGCTGGAGTCGGGTCGGCGACCGCTGCCAAGCTCCTCGACGCCATGGGGGATGCGCCGAATCCCATCGGAGTCATGCAAAATTTCGATATGCCGCCGTCGGTCGCCTCGGATTGGGCTTTCTTTCGTGAATTGTTCAGCACGCTCCATGCCGCGAAGTCCACCTGGCCCGCCGATATGAACCTGGTCACTCGATGGTACGAGCCGCACTTGCAGCGCATCTACGAGGACGCCCATATTCGCCAAGGCGATCTTGTTCAATTGCAGCAGATTGCATCGACGTACACCTCGCGCGAGCGGTTTCTGACCGAGATTACGCTTGACCCGCCTTCAGCGACGAGCGACGAGGCCGGAATGCCGGGACAAGACGATGACTACTTGATCCTTTCCACGATTCATTCGGCAAAGGGGCAAGAATGGATAGCGGTGCAGATTCTCAACGTCGTGGACGGCTGCATTCCATCGGACATGAGCACCGGCTCCAGCGAGGAGATCGAAGAGGAACGGCGGCTCTTGTATGTCGCAATGACGCGCGCGAGGAATCACCTGCACCTGATAGTTCCACAACGCTTCTACACGTACCAGCAGTCCAAATCCGGAGACCGCCACGTTTACGCACTATTGAGCCGGTTCATACCGGACTGCCTTTTTCATCACTTTGATTCTTGCGCTTGGCCTGTCGTTGAAGAATCAACCGGAGCACCCGCGAAGGCGCCGCTTCCAACGACCGCGAAGATCGATATTTCGGCACAGGTCCGCGCGCAGTGGAAGTGACACCATGCATGAGGAAATCAAAATCGAATCTTCACCCTTCGTCGTGCTGATCCTGGCCCGACACATTAGGCCGCGGTCCAAAATATGAAAGCAGCGGTTCAAGGCCTATTGGGTGCATTGGCCATTGCGGCCATTCTCGGCACAACCGCCGAGGCTGGGCCACTCGAGGAAGGTATCGATGCTTATCACGAGAAAGCGTATGCCAAGGCGGCCGAGCTGTGGCGTCCACTCGCGGAAGCAGGGAACGCTCCCGCCCAGTACCTTCTCGGTTCCTTGTATGTGGAAGGCAATGGTGTCGAACATGACGATGCGACGGCCTTCATGTGGTTCCAGCGCGCCGCGAATCAAGGCGACGCTGCCGCACAGTACAACGTCGGCGCGAGCTATGCCGGAGGTAGGGGGGTTCAGAAG
>VBDA01000074.1 GCA_005883655.1 Betaproteobacteria bacterium
TCGCCTCGTAGATGTTTTCGATGACGCCGTCGGAGGCGGCGTCAGAAGCAAACTGAGGATCGAAGCTGGTCTCGGCGATGGTGAGCACGACGCGCAATGTCTTGCTGAGGTCGGCGGCGTCGCCTCCGGTCACCGTGAATACGAGTACAAGCGCGAAGGTGAACTTCGGCCAAAAGAATGTTCGCCCCCGTTGCCTCAGTCGCTGCATCGATGTCCCTCGCTCGCTGATCAATTCACCGTCCGTCCCCGGGCTGCCGCTATAATCGTAGCATCCACTTTGATTCGCATGCTCGGCGCGATTGGGGCCAATACCGCTGGCGGCAAACGAACGTAATGGACATGAAGCGGCTCACCGGCGGCAATCTGCGTGCTGCCGGCTACGATGACAAGAACCGCGTGCTGGTTGTCGAGCTAAGCTCCGGCACGTTTCAATACGCCGGAGTTACTGCAGAAACGTGGCGGCGCTTCGCGGGCGCATCTTCGCCGTGGAGCTTCTTTCGCGACAGCGCGTTGCCCCTCCACGCCGCGGCCGCTAACGCCGTCCGCGGCGGCTGGGCCCAGGCGCGGCATAACGCTTGATCCAACCGGAGAACTCACGATACCAGAGGCGCGAATTCTGCGGCTTCAGTATCCAGTGGTTCTCGTCCGGGAAATAGACCAGCCGCGCCGGCACCTTCTTGGCGTGAAGCGTGTTGTAGTACTGCAGCGCCTGCGTTGCCGGCACGCGGTAATCAAGCTCGCCGTGAATGATCAGCGTCGGCGTCTTGAACCGGCGTGCGTAGTGGTGCGGCGACTGCTTCATCACCCGCGCCGGATTGTCCCAGTGAAACGCGCCCAGCTCCTTGGCGAAAAACAGGTAGCCGTCGGTGGCCATCATGCTCACCCAGTCGAAGCAGCCGGCGTGACACACGTAGGTCTTGTATCTGTCCGTGTGGCCGTTCATGTAGGCAACCATGTAGCCGCCGTAGCTCCCGCCGCTCGCAACCAGGCGCTGGCGATCGATGTAGCCCTGACGAAGCATGAAATCGGTCGCGGCTTCGGTGTCGGCATATTCCTTGGCGCCATAGTTGCCGGTGATCGTCTCCAGCCAGCGCTGGCCGAAGCCGGACGAGCCATGGTAGTTGACGCAGACCACCACGTATCCCATCGCGGCGAAGGCCTGCATGTTCCAGCGAAAGTGCCAGCCGTCGGTGTGCGCCGAATGCGGTCCGCCGTGAATGTTGTTCAGCAGCGGCCATTTTTTCGCAGGATCGAAATTCGGCGGATAAGTCACCCATGCCTGCACCGGCTCGCCGCCCCAACCCTTGATATTTAGCTCGCGCGTGACTCCGAGCGCGACACGGGACATCAATAGCCGATTTGGCGAGTCGAGCGTGCGTTCGCCCTGACCGTCGCCGCCGATCGCGAACAGTGCCGGCGGATACGAAAGCGTCGAACGCTCGAAGACCACGCGCCTGCCGTCGCGCGATAACGCGAACCCGCCGATGGTCCCGCCGGTTGCGATCTTTTCCGGCATCGCATCGTTCAGGCCCAATCGACAAAGCTCCTGCCGGCCGCGATCTTCGACCAGGAAATAAAGCGCGGAGCCATCTTGAGACCAGCCGTGACGCGTGGTCGCGCGATCGAGCCCCGGCATCAGCCGTCGCGTCCGTCCGCTCCTGCGCTCGAGCAGCGTGAGACGTCCCTGATCGTTGAACGCGCGCTTCAGATTGTATGAATGCCACGCGAGATGCGCGCCGTCCGGCGAATAGCGCGGGTGCTCATCCGAAAACCCGCTCTGCGCCGTCAGGACGCGATGCCGTCCCGTGTCGACGCTCACCACCGCGATGTCGACCGAATTCATCATCCGCGGTTCCGACGCCAGGTCGACGGTCACTGCGAGCTCGCGTCCGTCCGGGCTCAAGTCGTAGTGCTCGGAGGTCGGGTCCCACGGCTGCAGCGCGAGCCCGGTACCCGCCAGAAGATCGCGCGCGCGGCCGGTCGCGACGTTGGCGGCGAAGACGTGGGGTTCGCGACCGTCGGTGAGCCAATGGTCCCAGAAACGATACTCCGCGCGCTCGGTGAGATGCGCCTTGATCTTGGATTCCTTGCGCTCTTTGCTGCGCGCTGCCTGCGCCTTGTCGGTCTTGAGGTCGGGCCAGACCCAGGACACGAATGCGATGCGCCTGCTGTCGGCGAACCAGCGCAGCGCCATCGCGCCGGTGGCCAGCGTCGTCAGCCGCACCGCCTCGCCGCCGTCCGGTGCAATGAGATACACCTGCGGCTCGTTGTCGTCTTTTCGCTTGGCGGCAAAAGCGATCCACTTGCCGTCTGGCGACCACTGCGGCTCGGAATCCTTGTCGCCGGCGGTCAACCGGCGCGACTTGCTGCCGTCGATCGGGAAAAGCCACAGCTCGGTGCTGCCTTCGTTCTTTTCCATGTTGTAGATCGTCACCGGGGCGCACGCAGCGCGGCCGTCCGGCGAGATTGTCGGGGTCCCGATGCGTTTCAGCGACCAGAGGTCCTCGACAGTCAGGGCTTGTTTCTTGCGCGGCATGCGATGGTCCGAAATAGAATGATGAGATGTGAGTCGGCGCGAGAGCCGAATGGCGAGCGTCGCACGACCCGCGCGATTGTACCCGCTCATCCGTCCGGGTACCCGCTGCGATGCGGTAGAATAAGCGCTTCTCGGCGCTTTCACGGCGCCACGCTTGCATCCTGAGCATTCAGCGAGGCCTCAATGAATTACCGCCGGCTCGGCAACTCCGGGCTCAAGTTGAGCGAGCTTTCGTTCGGCTCCTGGGTAACCTATGGCGCCCAGCTCGGCGATGACTCCGCGCGTGAATGCATGGCCGCGGCGCACGACGCGGGAGTCAATTTTTTCGACAACGCCGAGGTGTACGCGAAGGGAAAGTCCGAGATCATCATGGGCAACGTGCTCAAGAAGCTCGGCTGGCGGCGCGAGTCGTATGTCGTCTCGACCAAGTTCTTCTGGGGCTTGAACGACGGCCCGAACGAAAAGAACACGCTCAATCGAAAGTATCTGACGCAGGCCATTGATGCGTCGCTCGCGCGCCTGCAGCTCGATCACATCGATCTCGTCTTCTGTCATCGTCCGGATCCCGAGACACCGATCGAGGAGACGGTGTGGGCGATGCACGACATGATTCGCGCGGGAAAGGCGCATTACTGGGGAACCTCGGAGTGGAGCGCCGCGGAGATCATGGCCGCGTGGCAGATTGCGGAGCGTCACCATCTGGCCAAGCCGGTGATGGAGCAGCCGCAATACAATCTGTTTCACCGCCAGCGCGTGGAGAACGACTACGCGCGCTTGTATGGCGACCTGGGGCTGGGGCTCACGACCTGGAGCCCTCTGGCGTCCGGGCGTCTCAGCGGGAAGTACAACGACGGCATCCCCAAGGATTCGCGCGCCACGCTCAAGGGCTACGCATGGCTAGCCGAGAGCGTTCTCGATCCGGTCAAGCTGAAGCAGGTCCGATCGCTTGCCCCGCTCGCTGCCGATCTGGGCTGCACGATGGCACAGCTCGCGCTTGCATGGTGCCTCAAGAACCCGAACGTCAGCAGCGTCATCACCGGAGCGAGCCGGCCGTCGCAGGTCATCGAGAACATGAAGGCACTCGACGTCGTACCGAACCTGGGCACCGACGTCATGTCGAAGATCGATGCGATCGTCGGCGTGCCTGCGTAAAGATTCGATGAGCCATACACGGTTGCCACTAAGTTGCCTATGAGTCTCGTATGAGTCGTCCATGAGCAACCCGCTCGAGAGTTGGACCGAGGAGCAGCGCTCCGCGTACCTTTACCGGGCGTGCGCAGACGCGGAGGCTGGCACGCCACGCGCCGATCTGTTCACTCGCCTGGCCGGAGAAGCGGAGGCGCAGGCCGCTATCTGGCGAGCGCAACTTACCGCCAGCGGCAAGCCCGCGCCAAGACCGTTCGAGCCGGAGTTGCGCACGCGTCTGGTCGCGCGACTGGTGGGCTTGTTCGGACCGCGACCTTTGCGCGCGATTCTTGCCGCGATGAAGGTGCGCGGCATGGTGATCTACAGCGGGCGCGAACCCGGCGGCCACGTCAACGCGGCCGTCGGCAGCATCGAGCGGCGCCACCGGGGACTGAGCGGCGGCGGCAATCTGCGCGCGGCGGTATTCGGCTTCAACGATGGTCTGGTCTCCAACGCGAGCCTCATCTTCGGCGTCGCCGGCGCGAGCAGCGACGCCGCGGTAGTTCTGTTGACCGGAGTGGCCGGTCTCACCGCCGGCGCATTCGCGATGGCCACGGGCGAATTCGTCTCGGTGCGCTCGCAGCGCGAGCTGTTCGAGTATCAGATCGGACTCGAGCGCGATGAGCTGGAAGAATATCCCGATGCCGAGGCGCAGGAGTTGGCACTGATCTACCGGGCCAAGGGCTTGAGCGCGGTCGAAGCCGACCGTGTCGCCAAGCAGCTTATCTCGGATCCGGAGCACGCACTGGACACGCTTGCCCGCGAGGAGCTCGGCCTCAATCCGGACGAATTGGGCTCACCGTGGGGCGCGGCGGTGTCGTCGCTGCTCTCCTTCGCCGTCGGCGCGGTGGTCCCGCTGCTGCCTTTCGTCTTTGGCGCAGGCGCGCGCGCATTGCCAATAAGCGCGCTGCTGACTGCGCTGGCGCTTTTCGGCGTCGGCGCCACGCTGTCTCTGTTCACCGGACGCAGCGCCTTTTTCTCCGGCGCGCGAATGATGCTTCTCGGAGGTCTCGCCGCGGCAGTCACTTTCGGCGTCGGCCGCCTGTTCGGCGTCAGCGTCACCTGACGCTGGCGCGACGCAACCGTACGTGGACGGCACCTGATGGCGCTCGTGCGCGTGACCTTGCAGCCCGGGCGCGAGAAGTCGCTCGCTCAGTGGCATCCATGGATTTTTTCCGGGTCGATCGCGACTGTCGACGGAGCGCCAGCTGGAGGCGACACGGTGCTTCTGCACGCGTCGGACGGAACGCCGCTGGCCAGTGCCGCGTGGAGTCCCGAATCGAAAATTCGTGCTCGCGTGTGGAGCTTCGACCCACGCGAAAACATCGATGCCGACTTTTTCCGGGCTCGCGTCAGAACCGCGGTCCGCGCCCGCGACGGATTGCTCGACAGCGCGCACAACGCGTGCCGGCTGATCCATGGCGAGTCGGATGGCCTCCCGGGTTTCGTCGCCGATCGCTACCAGGATGTCGTGGTGGTACAGATTTTCGCAGCGGGAGCCGAGCGATGGCGTGACGCGCTCATCGACGCACTGGCCGAGGCGACAGGTTGCGCTGCGATCTACGAACGCTCGAGCGTCGACGTGCGCACCCTCGAAGGCCTGGCGCCGCGCGAGGGACCGGTGAGAGGCACGATGCCGCCGCAAGTCAGCATCATCGAGGACGGTCTCAGCTTCATTGTCGATGTCGCGCATGGCCAGAAGACCGG
The DNA here is from genome assembly GCA_005883655.1 of Betaproteobacteria bacterium. Classification (GTDB taxonomy): domain Bacteria; phylum Pseudomonadota; class Gammaproteobacteria; order Burkholderiales; family Casimicrobiaceae; genus PALSA-1003. The sequence continues at coordinate 5,429 of VBDA01000074.1, forward strand.
CTTCTACCTCGATCAGCGCAACAACAGAAAGCGTGTGCGCGCGCTGACATCCGGTCGCGACGTACTGAATTGTTTTTGCTACACCGGCGGCTTCACCATCGCCGCGCTGGCCGGAGGCGCAAAGTCGGTGCTGTCGATCGACAGCTCGGCCGAAGCGCTTGCCCTCGCCCGCGAGAACATCGCCGCCAATGCCTTCGATCCGGCGCGTACCGAATGGCGCGACGCCGACGTCTTCGCCGAGCTGCGCAAGCTTCGCGACGCCGCGCGGGCATTCGATATGATCGTGCTCGATCCGCCGAAGTTCGCTCCGACGGCGCAACACGCGGAGAAGGCGACCCGGGCGTACAAGGACATCAATCTGCTCGCGCTCAAATTGCTTCGACCAGGAGGTTTGCTGGCCACGTTTTCATGCTCGGGCGGGATCTCGGCGGACCTGTTTCAGAAAATCGTCGCCGGTGCCGCACTGGACGCAAGAGCGAACGCGATGGTCGTCGAGCGTTTCGCGGCGTCGGCGGATCATCCGGTGGCCCTGAATTTTCCGCAGGGCGATTATCTGAAGGGTCTGCTTGTTCGCAAGAGCTCCTGACCAACCAAGGATAGCGAGTCAGAAATTCGCTCGCTAGTTTGCGGCTCATCGTTCAATGCGCGGTCGTCAAGCGCGTCGGCCGCATGAAACGCGCAAGCAAGTCGGCGAACACAGCAATCGCCGCTTGCTTGCGTTGGTGCACCCGGCTTACGCCTTTTTGGTCGACAGGCAGGTCTTCATGAAGGCCTTGCGCTCGGCGCCCTTCTTGCCCGATGCCTGCTTCGCGCAGAGCCGCATCTTGTCCTGCTGCGAGACCTTGACCGGAGCGCCGTCTGTCGTCGCCGCCTGAGCTTTGGCGGTTGGAGCTTTCTTGACGACAGGCACATCCGCGCGCGCCACCGCGCTCGACATACCCAGCACGCTTGCCAACACCAGCATTGTCAGAACTTTCATTGCCATCTCCTCGATAAGAATTGCGTTAAGTGAGCTTGTGTGCCGCCGGACCGGATTGTCCGCGACCACACCGTCATTAACGCCGGAGCGGGCTGCGCGTCGTTCAGACGTACGGATGATGCAGAAGTTGGAGCCGCGATCGAACTCGGCGCAAAGGCGGTCTGCAAACGTGAGGCTGCAAATTCAAAGGGGGATCCAAACGGTGGGCAGATAAAACGAGGCGGCGACCGGATTGCTCCGGCGCCGCCTCGTCAGTGCGGCCGGGTGGACAGGAGGTCACCCAGCCGTATTCAGCAACGCGGTAGTGATTGTCATCCCTTCAAGCATTCGCTCCGTGCCTTGTCCGCGTCCGGCTTGCTCATTCCCTTCGTCTTCTCGTTGCACATCGCCATCTTGCTCTTCGGCTTTTCTGCAACCGGTTTGGTCTTTAAGCAATTGTTCACGTATTCCTGGCGCGCCGTGCTTTCGAGTTTCTTTTCGGTCGCCTGCGCCTGACAGGTCGCCATCTTGGTCTGCTGGGAGTTCGCCTTGGCGTCCGGCGCCTTGGTATCGGCCGCGAACGCCGTGCCGCAGGCAAACAAAGCAGCCAGACCGAGGGTCAGAATCTTTTTCATGGTGTCTCGTGAGGGTGGTTTTTTGAAGTTTGTCGAGGGATGGGGTTCACGGTCAGTCTACGACACGCCGATTGTCCGAAGCAACGATTTCGGCCCTCGGCCAAGCCTGGGGTGTCGCATATTTTTATCGTGCACTGCAACATCCGCTGCGGCGGTTTGGCGTTAAAATCACCCAAATTTTTGAATTTTCACGGAAAAGCCCTTTTCCAGTCGGCCGCCATGATCCTGATCCTTGAACCGAACGCCCGTCCGGAAAGCACCGAATACAAGGTCCTAACCGGCCACCTCGACCGGCTTCCCGGCATTTCATACCGGGTCCACCGCGAGGTCGGCGCCGAGGTCACGCTCACCGAGATCTATCTCATCGGCAACACCGCCGCCCTGACACTGGAGCAGATGCAGGTCCTGCCGTGCGTCGAGAAGGCGGTTCGCGTTTCGGAGACCTATCGCGTGCTCGGCCGGCACAAGCAAGGCGATGATCGACCATCGTCTTTCGAGTACAACGGCGTCAAGTTCGGACAAGACAGCCTCAACGTTTTCGCCGGTCTCTGCGCGGTCGATTCGCCGGAGTCGGTCGACGCGATGATGAAGGCGCTCCGGGATCACGGCCAGGTTTGCACTCGCATGGGCGCCTACAAACCTCGCACCAACCCGTACGCATTCCAGGGATTCGGGGCCAAATGCCTGCCCTACGTGTTCGAACTCGCCGGCAAGTACGGAATCAAAGTCATCTCCATGGAGGTGACGCACGAATCGCACGTCGACGAGATTCGTGTGGCGCTGCAGGCGACGGGCAATCCCACCGGCGTCATGTTGCAGATCGGCACCCGCAATACCCAGAATTTCGAATTGTTGAAGCTCGTCGGAAAGCAGCAGGAATTTCCGGTCCTGATCAAACGAGGGTTCGGCATCACGCTGGATGAATCGTTGAATGCGGCGGAGTACCTCGCGACGGAGGGCAACCGCAAGGTAATTTTCTGCCTGCGCGGCATGAAAACCAACATGGGGGACCCGCATCGGAATTTCGTCGACTTCTCGCACGTGCCCGCGATCAAGAGGCTGACCCGGATGCCGGTGGGAATCGACCCTTCACACTCGGTAGGAAGCCGCTCGGCAGCGCCCGACGGCATCCTCGACTTGTTTCATGTCGCCGCCCAGGGCGTCGTTGCCGGCGCCAACATGGTGCTGGCAGGCGCTGCTCCTCTCCGAACTGCCCCATTTCCTGGAAGACATCGCGCTCGCACGGCAGGCATACCTGCAGCGTGCTGCGCTTGCGGTACGCCACCGGACGCCGCACTAAGCAGCACGACGCCTACCGCCCGGAGAAGCCGACGGATCATGGCAGCGGAAGTCGAACTCAAGCTGACGATAGACCCTGCCTCGCTGGCGCGGGTGCGTGAGCATCCGGCGCTCGCCGCGCTGCTCAGCGGTCGCGCCCACACCTCCAGAGACGTCAGCACCTACTACGACACCCGCTCCGGGGAATTGCGCAAGGCCGGGGTCGCGTTGCGCATGCGCAGGAATGGGCACCGCTGGCTGCAGACCGTGAAGGGTGCCGGAGATCGGGTTGGCGCACTGCATCGGCGACCCGAATATGAATGGCCGATGCGCACGTCACGCATCGACCCCCGCAAGTTATCGACCACACCCTGGCGCGGTGTGTTCGAGGCGACTGCGGGGCGGTTGCGTCCGATCTTCGTGACCGAGGTCGCCCGTACCGCGCAGCCGCTTGCATTCGCCGACGGCACGCGCGCGACGCTTTGCCTCGACGCCGGGGAGATCCGCGCCGGACGCAAGCGCGCGCCGCTGAACGAAATCGAGATCGAATTGCTGCAAGGCGAGCCGCGCCAGCTGCATGAGCTCGCGCTATCGCTGGCTGCGGATCTCCCGGTGGCGATGACGCGGGCGAGCAAGGCCGAGCGCGGCTACGCATTGGCGAGCCCCGCGCCACGGGAGCCGGTGCACGCACGCAAGCTCGCGCTCGACGCGGATGTTTCCGCCGGCGAAGCCCTGGCGCGTTTTGGCAGCGATTGTCTGGAACAGATCGGCGCCAATGCACAATGCATCGCGGCGGGTGTCGATGGCGAATTCGTGCACCAGGCCCGCGTGGGCGTGCGCCGGCTGCGCTCGCTCTTGCGGCTCGTTACGGGCTTGATCGGCGCAGAAACGATCGCGCCCATCGTCGCCGACCTGCAATGGCTCTCGAGCTCGCTTGGCGCTGCCCGCGATTGGGACGTATTCGCAAAAGAGACGCTCGCGGCGGCCGGCCGCGCGCTCAAGCATTCGCAATCGCGACGCGATGTCGGCATCGTGCGCGCTCGGGTCACCCGTCTCGCGCATGCGCATTTTGTCAAGGCCGCCGCCGCCGCAGCGTCGCCGCGACTGCAGCGTCTGCTGCTCGCCGTGGGCGCGCTGCTCGCAACGCTGGTATCGCCTTCCGCCGATCCGGCGCTGCGTGCGACGGCACGAAGCCTGGCCAAAGACACCCTCGAGCGGCGCGCTCGAAGGCTCGACAAACGCGGCAAGCATTTGCAGCGGGTATCCCCCGCCGAGCGCCACCAGGCTCGCATCGCGGCCAAGAAGCTTCGCTACGTCGCGGAAGTTTTCGCGCCGCTTTTTCCGGGCTCCCGCAGCAAGGACTATCTCTCCGCTCTCGGCAAGCTGCAGGGGGCGCTCGGCCACCTGAATGACCTGGCAACCGGCGAGCGGATTCTCGACGAGCTTGGGCCGCACGCTCACACCGAGCGGCTTGTCCACGGTGTCGGCATCGCTCGCGGCTGGCTCTCCGGTGCCGAGGCATCGATTCTTTCCGATGCCGATCGCGCCTGGCGCAAGTTCGCCAAGGCGAAGCCGTTCTGGCACTGACGATACGCGGAAGAGACCATGCTCGAATCGGCGGAAATCGGTCACAAGATCTCGAAGCAAATGTATACGCGCAAGGAGCCGCCGCTGCGCAAGGCGTTGTTGAACGAACAATTCGATCTTTCCCAGACCAGGCGTGGCCCGGTTCTGATCATTCTTTCCGGGGTTCACGCGGGCGGCCGCGGCGAAACCGCGAACAAGCTGACCGAATGGATGGATCCGCGCCATATCCGCGTTGTCGCGTTCGGCCCGCGCACGCCCGAGGAGGCACAGCGACCTCCGGCGTGGCGGTATTGGCGCGCGCTTCCGCCCAAGGGCAAGCTCGGAATCTTTCTCAACGCCTGGTACAACGAAGCGATGAGCGAAGCAACGCGTGGGCGCGGCAAGATCGACGACGACCGTCTGCATTCGCACGTGCAGGCCATTCGCGAGCACGAGCAGATGCTCAGCGACGAAGGCACTCTGCTGCTCAAATTCTGGATCCATCTTTCCAAGGCAGAGCAAAAAGAGCGGTTGAATGCGCTTGAGGACGACCCGCGCACGCGCTGGCGCGTGACTCGCGCCGACTGGGAGGCTTATCGCATCTACAACAAGTCGCACGCGCTGTGGGAGCATTTGCTGCGCGAGACGTCGACCGGCGAGGCGCCCTGGTATGTGGTCGAGGGCGCCGACGAGCGCTATCGCAATCTCACCGTGGGGAAGATCCTTCTCGATGCCATGAGGTCGATCGCCAAGGTGCCGTCTGCGACCGGAAAGGCGCCGCTCAAGCATGCCGTAGCCCCCACGCCGCCGTCGGTGCTCGACAACGTCAAACTGATCCGCGACCTCGACTTGTCCAAGAAGCTGCCCAGCGAAGACTACAAGCGGCAGTTGGAGAAGTACCAGGGCAAGCTGGCCAGATTGTCGCGCCACAAGCGCTTCGCGCATCATTCCCTGGTCCTCGTCTTCGAGGGTTCGGACGCTGCCGGCAAAGGGGGTGCGATTCGGCGCGTCACCGGCGCGCTCGATGCGCGGCAATATATCACCGTGCCCGTTGCCGAACCGACCGAGGAAGAGCGCGCGCAACCCTATCTGTGGCGCTTCTGGCGTTACGTACCGCCGCTCGGCGGAATCGTGATTTTCGATCGCTCCTGGTACGGTCGGGTGCTGGTCGAGCGGGTGGAACGCTATTGCACGGTCGACGAGTGGATGCGTTCCTACAACGAGATCAACCAATTCGAGGAACAGCTCACCGCCGGCGACGCGATTGTCGTCAAGTTCTGGCTGCAGATCAGCAAGGCGGAGCAGCTGCGACGCTTCCGGGCGCGCGAGCACACGGCATTCAAGCGTTTCAAGATCACCGCCGAAGATTGGCGCAATCGCAAAAAGTGGAATCAGTACGAAGTCGCCGTCTGCGACATGGTCGATCGCACGAGCACCGAGATCGTGCCGTGGACGCTGGTCGAAGCAGAGGATAAAAGCTACGCGCGAATCAAGATCCTGCGCACCATCGTCTTGCGTCTCGAACGCGCGTTGAAACCGTGAGCATGGACTACCGGCCGCCGTCGTGGCTCGCGGGAGCGCACGCGCAAACCATCTATCCGGCATTGTTCAAGCGACCGGGACCGCCGCTGCGTCGCCAGCGCCTGAAAACCTTCGACGGAGATTTCATCGACCTCGACTGGCTCGATGCGCCGGCTGCGCAGGCGAGCGAGCCCCCGCTGGTCGTTCTTTTTCACGGACTCGAGGGCAACTCGTCTTCGCATTACGCGCGTGCCTTGATGCGCCACTTGCAGGCTATCGGCTGGCACGGCGTGGTGCCCCACTTTCGCGGCTGCAGCGGTGAGCTCAATCAGCTGCCGCGCGCCTACCACTCCGGCGATCACGCAGAAATCGGCTGGATGCTCTCGGCGATCCATGCGCTCCAGCCGTCGGCGGCGCTCTACGCTGTCGGCGTTTCGCTCGGCGGAAGCGCACTGCTGAACTGGCTCGGCCGCGAAGGAGACAGAGCGGCGTCGTTGATCAACGCCGCGGCGGCGGTGTCGGCACCGCTCGATTTGACCGCTGCGGGTGTGGCCATCGGACAAGGCCTCAACCGCATCTATACCATGCATTTTCTGCAGACGCTCAAGCCGAAGGCCCTGGCGATGGCGCGCCGTTTTCCCGGTAAGCTCGACGAAGCTTCGATCCGCCGCGCCGATTCGATGTACGCCTTTGACGACGTGGTCACCGCGCCGCTGCACGGCTTCGACGGGGCGGACGACTATTGGCTGCGCGCAAGCAGCAAGCCTTGGCTACGCGGCATCGCCGTGCCGACGCTGGTGCTCAACGCCCGCAACGATCCGTTCATTCCCGCCGGTTCACTGCCGAGCCGCGCCGAGGTCAGCGCGACGGTCATGCTGGAGCAGCCGGAAGGCGGTGGTCACGCGGGTTTTCTGAGTGCGCCTTTCCCCGGGCGCTTGGATTGGCTTCCCTTGCGGCTGGTACAATTCTTCCAGGCCGCGCAAAAACATCCCGAAGCGCACGTCGTATCCGCCACTCGCTAAAGCCGCGGCGGCGGCCAGCGTAGCGGAGTCGCAAGGCCTTGCACCCCAACCGTCCCAACCGTCCCAACCGTCTCGATCTATTGCACTCCGGCCGCCGTCGACCTCCCATGCCCTTACCTGCCGACATCTTCAAGGCCTACGACATCCGCGGCGTCGTCGGCAAGACGCTGACCGGATCGATCGTGCGCGATATTGGCCAGGCGCTCGGCTCGCTGGCTCGGAAACATGGCCGGGAAACTTTGGTCGTCGGACGCGACGGCCGATTGTCCGGTGCCGAGCTTGCAGGCGCACTCGCCGATGGCATTCGTTCCAGTGGCGCCAGCGTGATCGACATTGGCATGGTCACCACCCCGATGTGCTATTTCGCCGCGCAATACCTCGGCACCCAATGTTGCGTCATGGTCACCGGCAGCCACAATCCACCCGATTACAACGGCCTCAAGATGGTGATCGCCGGCACGACGCTCGCCGAGGCCCAGATCCAGGGCCTCAAGACCCGCATCGAATGCGGCGATGTCGATCACGGGGCGGGGCAAATCCGCAGCGCGGATGTCGTTCCGGCTTACATCGATCGCATCGTCGGCGATATTCGGATCTCGCGGCCGATGAAGGTCGCGATCGACTGCGGCAACGGGGTCGCAGGAGCCTTCTCGCCGGATCTATTTCGGCGATTGGGCTGCAGCGTCACCGAGCTCTTCTGCGAGGTCGACGGACACTTTCCGAATCATCATCCGGATCCTTCACAACCGAAGAACCTCGAGGATCTGGTCCGCTGCCTCGCGACCACGGACAACGAGCTCGGGCTCGCCTTCGACGGCGACGGCGACCGTTTGGGCGTGGTGGCCAAGGACGGCAGCATCATTTATCCCGACCGGCAGCTGATGCTTTTCGCGGCCGACATGTTGTCGCGCAACCCCGGCGCAACGGTGATCTACGACGTGAAGTCGACCCGCAATCTCAAGCCGTTGATCGAGCGCCATGGTTGCCTTCTCTTGCTGTGGAAGACGGGGCACTCGCTGATCAAGGCCAAGATGAAGGAGACCGGCGCGCTCCTCGCCGGTGAAATGAGCGGCCACACTTTTTTCGCCGAACGATGGTACGGATTTGACGACGGCTTGTACGCGGGTGCCCGGCTTCTCGAAATCCTGTCCAAGGATGCCGATGGATCGGAGGTGCTGCGGGCCCTGCCGCGCCGGAGCTTAATGTCGCCGTCGCGGAGGCGTCGGCGCACGCGATGATTGCACATCTCGCCGAATGCGCGAGCTTTCCCGGCGCCGCCGACATCATTCGCATCGACGGGCTGCGGGTCGAATACAGCGATGGCTTCGGGCTCGCGCGGGCCTCGAACACGACGCCGGTGATCGTATTGCGCTTCGAAGCTAACGACGCCGGGGCGCTTGCCCGCATCCAGGGCGAGTTTCGACGCGTGTTCAACGAGTCGCTGCCCGGACAGGCTCTGCCGTTCTGATGCCTATCATCTACTCTACTTCCCATGACGGGATCGACTGGGCTGCTCTCAAGGCTGCGCTCGCCGCGGACAGCTTCGACAACGGACGCACCGCGCTGCAAATGGAGCTTTCATTCCGCGCCAGTTTTCGCTGCGTCTATGCGTTCGACGAAGCGGAAGTGGTCGGGACCGCGCGTGCGCTGTCCGACGGGGTTTGCAATGCCTACATCGTCGACATGTGGACCCACTCGAAGCACCGGCGGCGCGGTATCGGCCGGCGGATGATGGACTTGCTCTGCGAATCGCTGGCCGGCCAGCACGTCTATCTCTTCACCGACGACCAGGAAGCGTTTTACGCCGAGTGCGGATTCGCGCCGCGCGGCGTTGGTCTTGAACGGATCGTCGGCCGCTGGCTGCGGGATGACAGCAAATGAGCCGATGAGGCGAACGGACCCGCGGCTCGCCCCGCCGAAACTTTCAAATGGCATCATGCACGCGTTTCATTGCAAGCTCGGCGCCGCTATAAGCACTGTGGGTGCGGTAGTGCTGGCGCTGCTCTGCCATGGTGCTTTGGCGCAGGACAACAACGCAACGATCGCCATCGGCTACCAGCGCGGCCTGGCCTATCTGCCGGTGATCCTCATGGAGCAGCAGCGCCTGTTCGAAAAACATGCGACACGTCTCGGTCTGAAGACCACGGCCGAGTATCGGCTGCTCGGCGGACCGGCGCCGATCGTCGACGGCCTGCTGGGCGGAGCGCTTCAGGCGGGTGTCGTCGGCACGCCGTCGGCGATCCTGCTCACCGACAAGACCAAGGACATCAAGCTGATCGGGTCGATGGGCAACTTCCCCATGCTCTACATGACCAAGCGTCCCGGGCTCAAGACTGTCGCCGATCTGGGACCGCAGGACAAGGTCGCGACGACCGCAGTCAAGACCGGCATCTATTCGCTGGTGCTGCAGATGAAAGCGGCGAAGCTTTGGGGCCCCGAGAACTACGACAGGCTGGATAAATTCACCGTGACCATGAGCCACGCTGACGCGTTAACGGCGATCCTGGCCGGCAGCGGAACCGTCACCGTTCACGGCTGCAGTTATCCGCACGCATTGCAGGAGCAGGATGCGGGCGCACATGTGATCCTCGATTCCAAGGAAGTGCTCGGAGGAACCAACGGCATGATTACCGGGCTGGTCGCATCGCAAAAGTATTGCAGCGCGAATGCCAAGACCTGTCAGGCGATCGTCGCCGCGCTCACCGAGGCGCACCAGTGGGTCAACGAAGACAAGGATCGCGCGGCGAAATTCTTCTTCGACAACGGCAAGACCGGCGAAACGCTCGCCGAGCTGCAGAAGCAGATCAAGAGCACCGAGGTCAAATTCACCATCAAGCCCGAGGGCGTGCAGCCTTTCGCGGATTTCATGTATAGCGTTTCCAAGCTGGTGAAAAACAAGCTCAGCTACAACGACCTGGTGTTCGACAATCTGAAATAGCGCTGTGAGCAGCGAGCCAGGTCCCGCTCGCGCAGCGAGTGGGGTGCGAGCGCCCGCGAATCAGCGCCCGCCGGCGACACGAGACATTCCGTCCCACGAATCGCGCAGAGGGCCGGCGACGAGAGAGTCGCCTCGCAGCACGCGCCTGATCAATACGCGATGCCGAGCCGCCGATAGAGGTCCGCGAGCAGCCATGCCGGGCCGATCAGCAATGACCTCACATCCTCGAGGAAGGCCGGTTTGCGTCCCTCGACCATGTGGCCGATGAACTGGCCGATCCACGCGACGACGAAAACCGCGATCGAGACGATCAGAGCGCGCGAGCCAAGGACCATTAGTGACCACACCATGAGCGCGATCACGCCGATCATCCCGAGCGCGAGCGGCAGCGACAGCCACATATAAAACACCATCGTGACGGCGATCGCGACGTAGGCGGCGACGGGTGAGGCGCCCCAGAGCATCCCGAGCAAGCTCCACACGATCAGCGGCACGCACAGCCAGTGAATCGCCTTGTTTGCCGGGTTGCGATGAAATTCGCCATAGCGATCGAGCATCCTGTCGACGTTGCGCGTTCGCGATCCCATGGCACTCATTTTCGCATGAGGGCGCTCGGCAACCATCACCGCACAACTTCTGCAGGACAACCGTGATGCCGATCATCGCGGCACCGATGTAATCGCACAGCGCCGCCGGGTAGACCAGCAGCACTCCCGCAATGATCAACAGCCAGCGCTCGAGAATCGTGGTTTTGTGGAAGAGCCAGCCCTGCAAGCCGCCGGCCAGCGCGACGACCCCGAATCCCGCGGTGATCGTCACCCGAAGGATCGAGCCCCAATCGGCCTGGCCGAGCGTCTTGAACGAGCCTGTGAGAAGCAGGCCGGTGCCGCTTGGGTCGAGCACGAACATGAACGGGATCAGAAATGCGGGCGTGGTGTACTTCCAGCACTGCATCGTCGTCCGATAGGGCCCGCCGCCGGTGATCGCCGCCGCCGCGAATGGCGACAAGGCCGTCGGCGGAGACACTTCGGAGAGCACCGCATAGTAGAAAATGAACATGTGCGCGGCGAAATCCGGCACCCCGAGCTTGATCATCGCCGGCGCAGCGATCACCGCGCAGATGATGTAGGACGCCGTGACGGGCACCGCGAGGCCGACGATCCAGACGATGAGTGAAGTGTAGAACGCGGTGAGGAGCAGACGCATGTCGTGCAGCAGCACCGGCGTCGCGTCCGCGCCGAAGAATGTCCAGAAGGTCACCAGGGCGTCTGCGCCCGAGTCGGCGTAGTCGAGCACGATCGAGCTGAACTTGAGCCCCAAGCCGGTGAGCGTGACCACGCCGACGATGATGCCGGCCGATGCGCAGGTCATCGCCACGTTCAACATGCTGACCGATCCGCCTTCGAGCGCCTTGACCAGGCCCGATCCCCAGAAGCCTTTCACCCACGGCAGCCGGCCCCTGAACCATTCGTAGGGGATGATCGCCGTGTCGCGATGGATGAAGGAGAGCAACGCTGTCGTGAGAGTCGCCCAGAACACCGACAAGCCCGGCGAATAACCCATCAGCATGAACACCACGATCGCAATCAACGAGGCGAAGTGGTACCAGTAACGCTTCGCGAGCACCAGCGCGGTCTGGTGCTTCGCGAGCACCACTTTGGCCATGGCAAACTTGCGCGCGTCGATCTCCACCATGGCAAAGATTGCCAGGTAGTAGAGAATTGTCGGGACGGTCGCCATCAGGATCACGTCCAGATACGAGATCTTGAGGAACTCTGCGATCAGGAACGCGGCGGCCCCCAGCACCGGCGGCGAGAGGATCGCACCCAATCCTCCCGCAGCGAGCAAACCTCCCGCGGCTTCCTTCCCATATCCGGACTTCTGCAAGAGCGGCCAGGCGACCGAGCCGATGGTGACGGTTGTCGCGACACCGGAGCCCGAGGGCCCGCCGAGCAGAAACGAGGCCATGACCACCGCGCGCCCCGCACTCGATGGCTTCCCGCCCATCGACGCGAAAGAAAAGTCGATGAAGAATTTCCCGGCACCGGAATATTGGAGCACGGCGCCGTAGATGGTGAACAGAATGATGAGCGTCGAAGAAACGTCGATCGCGGAGCCGAAGATGCCCTCGAGCGTCATGTACAGGTGACCCACGAGTCGAGGTATCTCGTATCCCTTGTGCGTCCAAGGCGCCGGCAGATACGCGCCGAATAGCGCATAACTGACGAAGAGCAGAACAATGAACGGCAGGATCCAGGTCGAGCTGCGCCTGCAGCCTTCGAGGATAAGCACGATGAGGGCGATCCCGAAGACCTGGTCGAGGAGAGTCGGCGCCGTCGCCCGGTCCCCCAGCTCGTCGCCCCAGTACAGAATGTAGGCGATGATCGCCACCGATATCAGAGCGAAAATGATGTCCCACCACATCAAGCGGTGCCGGAAGCGCTTTAGCGTTGGAAACAGCAGGAACACGAGCGCCAGCGCGAAGGCAACGTGCACTGGCCGCAGAATGTATGCGGGCACGATTCCCACTGCGGCATACAAGTGGAAGACCGACATGACGACCGCAAGCCCGGTCATGAGGACGGCGAGTGGGCCTTTGTAGCGGTTGAGTGCGCCCTCTTCTTCTTCGATGAACTCCTCGAGGCGCTTCTTCTGCGCCTCGGTGAGCGGTACCTCCTGCGTGATCGTCTGGGCGTCGTTGATTATCGCCAGCTTGTCGGTGTCAGCCATCGAGCGTCCAGCCGGCGTTTACGGTCGACCCGAGTAGCACGAAACAAGCAAAAACCCGCCAGCCCGGGACGTGGTTTTGAACACTCTCGATCGGGATGGACTTCACCGGCAACCTTGGGTGCTTATTGGAGCTTGACGCCTTTTTCCGTGAAGTACTTGATTGCGCCCGGATGGAACGGGATCGGGGAAGCAGCCTGTTTTTGCAGCTCGAGCTTGAAGTTTTCTGCCTCTTTATGCACCGCGATCAGCTCGCTGCGATGTTCGAACACCGCCTTCACTATGTTGTATGCGACCTGGTCGCTCATGTTCTCATGCGCGATGAGGATATTCATCACCGTGGCCTGCTTGTTGTCGGCGGTCATGCCGCTGTACGTCGACTTCGGAATCGTGTCTTCGACATAGAGATCGCCGTATTTCTTATTCATCGCCGCCACCAGGTTCGCATGGTCGATCATCTTGATCTTGACGCCCGGCGTCGCAGCGAGATCGGTCACCGACGCCGTGGGCAGCCCGCCGACCCAGAAGAATGCATCGATCTTCCTGTCCTTGATCGCGTTCACCGATTCGGCGACGCCAAGACGCTCACGCGTCATGTCCTTGTCCTTGTCGAGCCCGGCTGCTTCGATCACGCGGAAGGCCATAACCTCGGTCGCGCTGCCGGGCGACCCGGTGGACACCCGCTTGCCCTTGAGATCGTTTATCGTGTTGACCCCGGTACCTTCGATACTCACCACGTGCATGCGGTTCGGATACAGGATCATGAGCGTGCGCAGCGGAACTTTGGTGCCCTTGAATTTATCTTCACCGCGGTAGGCGTCCAGGCTCGCATCCGTCATCGCGAAAGCAACATAGGGCTTTCCGGTGCCGATCAGCTTCAGGTTATCGACCGAGCCTCCGGTCACCTCGGCAGTCGCCTGCTGCATGCCGGGTACGTATTTGGACAGCACGTTGGCCATGCCGCCGCCGAGCGGGTAGTACACTCCGCCGGTGCCGCCGGTGGCGATGGACAGATTGATTTTTTCCTGCGCGACGCCGGGAGCGGCGGCGACAACTGCGGCCGCGACCAGTAGCACCTTCAGTGCGCGATTCAACATGTGCTTGCTCCTCCCTCGGTAGTCGATCTCCGGACGTGGGTCAACCGGAGAATGCGAAGTGTATCCCTTCTCCCCTACGCAGCCCCAGCCAGTGCCGGCTCGCGCGGCGCCCGCTTCTCGAGCGCACTGACGTGGAGCGGAAACGCTCCGAGCTTGCGGTCGAGGAAATAATTTCGCAGTGTGCGGGTGATCGTTCGGAACGCAAGATCGCCCCAGGGAATGTCCTCTTCCCTGAACAGCCGGACGTCCAGACTCTCGGACCCCGGACCGAACTCCAGGTCGAGCAGGCGCGCGCGGAACATCACGTAGATCTGGCTGATGTGCGGAAGGCTGATCATGGTGTACAGATCGCCGATCTCGACCCGCGCGCTTGCCTCTTCAAGCGTCTCCCGAAGCGCCCCAGCCCCGAGCGTCTCCCCGTTCTCGAGGAAGCCGGCGGGCCGCGTCCAAAGCCCTCGCCGCGGCTCGATCGCACGCTTGCACAGCAGCACAAGGTCTTCCCAAACGGGCAGGCAGCCGACCACGACCTTGGGATTCTGATAGTGAATCGTCGCGCATACGGCGCACACGTGGCGCTTCAAGGTGTCGCCATCGGGAACCCGAAATTCGAGCTGCGAAGAACCGCAGTGGCTGCAGAATTTCACGACGCGACGGCTTTGATAAAATGATCGCGGTAGTACTTGAGCTCGTCGATCGATTCGTAGATGTCGGCGAGCGCTTCGTGCTTGCCCTGCTTGGTCCAGCCTCGCGCGATGTCGGGTTGCCAACGCTTGCAAAGCTCCTTCAGCGTCGACACGTCTAGGTTGCGGTAGTGAAAATAATCCTCGAGCTCGGGCATCCAGCGGGCGAGGAATCGTCGATCCTGGCAGATCGTGTTGCCGCACATCGGCGAGGCCTTCGGCGGAACGTGCTCGCGCAGGAACGCAAGCATGCGCTCCTCGACGTCTTTTTCGATCAGGGTCGACACCTTCACCTTGTCGGTGAGACCGGTTCGTGCGTGCGTCGACTGATTCCACGAGTCCATACCGCCGAGAGTGGCATCGTCCTGGTGGACCACCAGCACCTGCGCCTCGGCGACGACGGCGAGCGCTGCGTCGGTCACCACCAGCGCAACTTCGATGATGCGATCGCTGTCCGGCCTGAGTCCGGTCATCTCCATGTCGATCCAGATCAATCGGGTTGCGTCCTGCGGCATCGGCTGTTTTTCGACTTGGCGTAAAATAGAGCTCATTGTCGCATACTGGGCGAATTTCTCACCCCGCTTCCACCTCACTTCTCACCTGACTGCTCACCTCATTTTTCGACCTCATTTTTGACTATTCGCGCGCACCGTCATGTTCAGCTCGGCTAACTTCTTCACCGTCCTTTTTCTGCTTGCTCTCGGCGTTTCCGTTGCGCTTCAGCTCTGGCTCGCACGGCGGCAGGTGCGTCACGTCACTGCCCATCGCAGCGCGGTGCCCGCTCATTTTGCAGGACGCATTGCGCTGTCCGCGCATCAAAAAGCCGCCGATTATACCGTCGCGCGCACCCGTCTTTCGACCGTCGATATCGTGATCGACACCTGCGTGCTATTGGCGCTGACCCTGGGTGGCGGACTGTGGGCGGCCGCCAGCTGGACATCGACATTGCCGCTTGAGCCCTTATGGCAGGATGTGCTGCTGATCGTCATCATGACGGTCGTGACCGGTGTCGTCGCATTGCCGCTTTCCTGGTACCGCACCTTCGTGGTTGAACAGCGGTTCGGTTTCAACCGCATGACGCTCGGACTGTGGCTTAAGGACTTGATCAAAGCTGCGCTGATCGGTGTAGTGCTGGGCCTGCCGCTGGTCACGCTCGTGCTGTGGCTGATGGCACGTGCCGGGTCGCTGTGGTGGTTCTATGCCTGGCTGGCATGGGTCGGCTTTCAGGCACTATTGCTCGCGCTCTATCCTACCGTCATCGCGCCTTTGTTCAACAAGTTTCGACCGCTCGCGGACGTTAAGCTCAAGGAGCGCGTGGAACGCTTGCTCGCGCGGTGCGGGTTCGCCGCCAAGGGATTGTTCGTGATGGACGGCTCGACGCGATCGAGCCACGGCAATGCATACTTCACCGGGTTCGGCGCGGCGCGGCGCATCGTGTTTTTCGACACGCTGCTCGAGAGGCTTCAACCGGAAGAGGTCGAAGCGGTGCTTGCCCACGAGCTCGGACACTTCAAGCTGCGACATGTGCTCAAACGAACGCTCTGGTCCGCCTTGGGGAGCCTCGCATTCCTGGCGCTTCTCGGATGGCTCACCCACGAAATGTGGTTCTACTCGGGTCTGGGCGTTCCCGGCGATGCGCCGCGTTATGGGGTGGCCCTGGTTCTGTTCATGCTCACGCTTCCGGTCTTCACGTTCGTCGCCGCGCCGCTCGCATCGCTGTATTCGCGCAGGCACGAGTTCGAGGCCGATGCCTACGCGGCCCGGAACGTGTCGGCGAGCGCCCTCGTTGGCGCGTTAGTCAAACTTTACCAAGATAATGCCAGCACCCTGACGCCGGACCCGCTGCATTCCGCGTTTTATGACTCTCACCCGCCCGCCACCGCACGCATCGCGCGATTGGATGTGGCACGCACCTGAAGGAATCCTTGAGATGAGCATCCTGCGTCTATTTCGAATAGCCTTCGCCGCCGCCATCCTGGCAGCGGCAATTCCGGTTCAAGCCGCCGTTGCAATGGCGCCCGCGCCGTTCGCCCACGGGAATGCCGAGCTTGGCAAGCCACTCAACGACAAGACTTGCGTCGGCTGCCATGCGCGACGCTTTGGCG
>VBDA01000075.1 GCA_005883655.1 Betaproteobacteria bacterium
CCCTCGGATAGCCTGGTCGTCATCGACGCGTCAACTTTCCCGCCGGTCATCAAGGGAACGGTGGAAGGTCTCGAACATACCGTGCAAGGACCGCCACAGGCTGTCGCCGTCACCCCGGACGGCAAGCTGGCGATCGTCGCTGCGCCTGCGCCGACACGCTACGACTACGCGGCCAAGAAGGAAATATTCGACAATTTCGTGCAGGTAATCGATATCGAGGCTTCGCCACCGAAGCTGATCGGCAAGGTGGACGTCGGCGGTCACACCAATGGATTGTCGATCAATCGAGAGGGGACACTGCTGCTTGCCGCGGGGCATGACGGCACGGTCAAGGTGCTCGCCATCGACGGCAAGAACGTCAAGCTTCTCGATCAGGTCAAGGTCGGTGAAAAGCGTCTTTCGGGCATTTCCTTCACCCATGACGGCAAGGCTGCGATTGTCGCGCAGCGCGACGAAAACGGCGCCGCCGTCCTGAGCATCGACGGAATGTCGGTGAAGCTCACCACCGAAAAGATCTCGACCGGCGTCACGCCATACGCGGTCGACGTTTCGAGCGATGGCAAGTGGGCGGTGATCGGCAATACCGGCGTCACCGGTATGTTGGGCCTTGCAGGCCGCACTGTTGGCGATGCCGACGTGGTGACGCTGGTCGATGTGTCCAAGCGCCCCTTCCGGGCAGTGCAGCAAATTTCAGTGCCCTCGACGCCGGAAGGCGTGGCGATTTCTGCGGACGGCCGCTGGATCGCGGTGTCATGCATGGCTGGGTCGAATCTGACCACCGACAACGTCGGCCGCAACAAGATCGGCAAGCTGCTGCTGTTCGAAATCAAGGACGGGTGGGCCACCAAGGTCAGCGAGGTTGCGGGCGCCGAGGCCGCGCAAGGCGTAGTCTTCAGCCAGGATGGCAAGCAGATCCTGCTGCAGATGGACGTCGAGCGAGCCATCGGCGTTTTCGCGGTTCGCGATGGCAAGCTTGTCGACACCGGCGAGCGATTGAAGCTCGCCGCGGGCCCGGTTTCGATCCGCTCGATGCCTCGCTAAGCGCGATCGAGGACGTCGATGACCCGCGTGCTGGTCGCGTACGCGACGACGCTGATCGTATTCTGTTGCTGTGACTTCGTCTGGCTGGGGTGGGTCGCCAAGGATTACTACCAGTCTCAGCTCGCCGGTCTGTTGCTCGCCCAGCCGAATTGGGCGGCGGCGGTGACTTTCTATGTGCTTTACGCCGCAGGCATCGTCATTTTCTGCATCTCGCCGGCACTCGACTCGGCGTCGCTGGCCAAGGCTGCGCTGCTCGGCGCCCTGCTCGGTGCGCTTGCCTATGCAACGTATGATCTGAGTAATCTAGCGACGCTCAAGAGCTGGCCGATTGCGCTGTCCTTGCTCGACATCGCATGGGGTGCGTTCGTTACCGGCGTCGCCGCGAGCGCGGGATATCAAATGACCAGGCTTGTCGGCGCCGCGACATAGGCGAGCCGGCTCCTCACCGTGTCGGTTTCCTCAGCGAGGTGCAGAATCAATACTTGCACTTCGCTCGCAGATCGATGTTCTGCTGCATCACCACCTGATAATCGGGCGACGACGCCTGAACATACTTTGCCAGCTCCTGAATCCGCGGTTGATTCGACTGGAGGCGCTTGACGACCGGCTCCATCTGCATGTTGAGCCCCTGGCGCTTGCCCAGGTCGCCGGCACGTTGTGCCGCCGCGGCCTGACCGCTCAGTCGCTGCAGCTCGCATTGGTCCGGCGCCATCTTGCTTTGGATATTCATGAACTCCTGCGCTTCCTTGCTCACCGCAAAGGCGTTGCCGGCGGCGAGCATGGAAGCGAGCATGCCGAGCGCGATGTGAGATCTCGTTAGCATGACCACTCCACGGGTGCTTCGAGCGCAACAGCTTACCCCAATGATCCCGAGCCGCGAAATCCGCACCGTGCCGAACGCCGACGGCACGGAATGCGCGAAGCGGCGCGCCATCGGTCTCGAGATCGTCGGCAGATCGAAGTTATGGCAAGAGCACCGGTCGCATCGAAAGTGAGGCGCAGTTGTATGCCGATGCGCGCGCAGCGTACAACGCCATGGCCGCTCTCTATCGCGATAAGCCGATCATAAGTTTCCCGTCTACCTCGACGGGCTGGCGGCGAGATTGATCGGCATTGCCGGGTCTCAAGAGTCGTGTGCTACAGAACGGCCGGATGCCGGACGTTGCGGGCCCATGCTTTAGGGCATAGGATGGAGCAACTCTATCGGAGGTCCGCCATGCGTCATCCCTTGTTATCGGCCGCCATCGTGGCCGCATTCAGTTGCTCGGCGACAGCGTATGCGCTGACCTGCCACATCGTTCTCGACCGGGCTGATACTGTCGTCTACCGCGATATCGTGCCGCCGGTGGATCTCAGTGAGCGTGGGAGGGCCGCCCGGACCGCCATGCGCCAGCGTGGCGAGTTCCTGTTGATGATCGAAGCGGATCAGTGCTCGAGATTTGTCGCCACGACGGGGGCTGCAGGCGCTGGCGGCGCTACCGTCGAAGAAATCGTCGCCGGGCTGCGGTCGTATCAGGTCGCAGGGAGCGGCGGCGGGGTCATGTCGAGCGGCGCGGCGTCGAGCGCCCGACCGGGCGCAGGCCCGGCGGCGACAGGCGCTCCTGCGGCCCCGCGTGGCGGGCGACCCTATTAACTCGCCGGATCGCGCGCCACCCCCGACCGCGAGCTGTCCGGGCGAAAGCCTGGCTGATCGCGGCCGCGACGAAAATCGCGGGTCTTCTAGGCCTCGTACTTGAACGAAAGCGAAACGCGGGCCCTGTAGGCGATGACCTTGCCGCCATCGACTTTGACATCGAGCTTGACGATGTCGGCGACCCGCAAGTCGCGTAGCGATCCAGCGGCGGTTTCGATTGCGCGCTTTGCCGCATCCTCCCACGAGACCGAGCTCGTTCCAACCAGCTCCGTAATGCGGTAAACGCTCTCGCCGCGCGCTTTCCTGCTTTTTGCCTTGGCCATTTTTTTCTCCAGATTGATGTTGGCGTTGCGATCCTGCTTCGTTCGGCGGCTCATCGCCGTTTTGCGACTCTATGCGGCAGCTTCGTCCAGCACGCCATTCTGACTGAGATTGATCTTCGCGAAATGAGCGTGCGATTGCTTGAGGTCCAGCGGAATCTTGCCGGTCGCCTTGGTGGTTCCACTGGCGACTTCGGCAATCCGGTACTCGAATCCGTGGGGAAGGTTGATGTTGATTGCGTGCTCCGCGCCGGTGACCGCGTTACGGATCGGCTCGCCGGATGACTCTATCATGCCTGCCACCACCAGCTGCGCCGTCCGCGCCTTGAAGTCCATTTCCAGCCGTATGGACTTGAAAACCGGCTCGAGTTTGTTCGGGCACATCGCGTTATAAATCCACCACATCGTTGCCATGTCGTTGGTTTCCTGGCCGGACATGATCCTGCTCAGCGCATCCCGCT
The DNA here is from genome assembly GCA_005883655.1 of Betaproteobacteria bacterium. Lineage (GTDB taxonomy): Bacteria > Pseudomonadota > Gammaproteobacteria > Burkholderiales > Casimicrobiaceae > PALSA-1003. The sequence goes on from VBDA01000075.1 coordinate 3,456, forward strand.
GCCTTGCGTCGGCGCGCTCATCGATAATGAGCTGCATGGTGCCATTGCCGAGATGGACCGGGCCGGGCCACTTATAAAGAGCGATGGCGCGCAGTCCATCGAGACTGACGTCACCGAAGTTGCCCTTGTCGATCTGGAAGCCATTGATGGCTTCGCAGGACCCGTAGGTCGGCAAAGCGTTGAACTGACACGGACAGCCATAAGCGCAGTTGCAGTTGGCAAATTCGCGACCCTGAACCCGCCATTCAACCATTGCCATTTGTTCACTCTCCTCGATGAGGCCCGGATAGCCGGAGACGTGAGCGGGCGTCCGGCGCAAGCGCTGCGAACGCGCACGACGCTTCACGGGATGCGGCGAAGCTAAGCCGACTCATCCGCGAATGACCACGTCGACCTCTTTTTAAGCCCGGTACAATCGCTTGTCAATGCGGATTATTCATTGGCCGGTCGCGCCGCACTTGAGCGCACCCATGGGTCTGCAAGCACCAGGGGTTCCGGCTCATTGCGTCCAATCCGGACTAGGTATGGTTCGCGCAACGAGCGCTCCCAGTGCAGTCATGCCGGCGAGGACGACGAAAATGACCCGATACGCCTGATCGAGGCTCGTTGTCAGCGTCGCACGCTCGCCCTCGCTGAGACGATCGACATACGCCGGGCCGCCTTCGACGACCTCGCGCACGGCGGTGGAGGTCACTGCGTCCGGCGTCGCGAGAAAAGCGAAAAGTATGGCGCCGACGATCGCGACTCCGATCGCGCCGCCCACCGCACGTGAAACCGAGATCGATGCCGTCGCCGCTCCCAGCGATTCGCGCCCTGAAGCATGCTGAACCGCGACCTGCGTCGGAGGCATCACCATGCCGAGCCCGGCGCCCACCAGCGACGTCAAACTCAACACGGTCAGCGTCGAGCCAATGGTGACCGTGGCCGCAAGCAGCAGGAAACCCAGCGTCGCGAGGGCGAGCCCTAGCTGCGGAAACAGCGTCACTTGCCCCGTACGCGTTACCAGTCGACCGGTTACGGCGGAAGAGGCGACCATCGAAAGCGTAATCGGCAGCAAGAGCAGGCCCGACTGACCAATGCCGAGCCCACGGCCCAGCTGCAGGTACAACGGCAGATAAAGAATGGTTGAAAAAAGCGCGCCGGCGAAACAAATGACCACCGCATCGGAACGAATGATGGAAGGAACACTGAAAAAGCGAATCGGAATCACAGGATCCGCCGCGTGTCGCTCCCAGATTACCAGCAGCGTAAAACCGACCAATGCGCCGCCGGCAAGCGCCGCCATCGGCCAAGATCGCCAGTCGAACCGGTGCCCTCCGGACGACAACGCGAACAAAAGCGCCAGCGCGGACAGCGTGAACAACAGCGCGCCGATGATGTCGGGCCGAAAGCGGCCCCGCCGGACGATGGTCGCTTGCGGAATGCGCCATGCGAGCAAGGCAGCGATCAGTCCGAGTGGGAGGTTGATGGCAAACACGGCCCGCCAACTAAGATGCTCGGTAAGATACGCACCGAGCACCGGTCCGGAGGTGCTGGCGAGCGCGAATACGGTGGCGAAATAGCCGGAGAAGCGGCCGCGTTCGCGAGGCGATACATGCTCGCCGATCAGCGCTTGCGCGAGCGTCATCAAGCCGCCACCGCCGAGACCCTGTACGGCGCGCGCTGCAATCAGGAGCAGCAGAGTGGGAGCCAGAGCGCAGGCCAGCGATGCCACGGTAAAAACGGCCAGCGCGCCCAGCAGCATCCGGCGCCGTCCGAAGCGGTCGCCGAGGTGGCCATACAGCGGTGCCGCGATCGTTGCCGCCAGCAGATAGGCGATCACGACCCACGACAGATCGGCCAGTCCGCCCAAGGACCCGGCGATCGTCGGCAATGCGCTGGCGAGAATCGTCTGATCGGCCGCTGCGAGAAACATCGCGACCATGACACCGGGAAAAACCCGAAGAAATGCCTGGCGCGAGTTCAGTGGATCGGCCGCCGCCGATGGCGCGACTTCGACCTCTTTCGACGGATCCGAATCAGCTTGAGGCGGCATGGACGCAGCGAATTCGGCGATCGAAAAAAGGCACGCTCGGCGTGGGCTCGTCGCCAGACTTGTCGTCCCGCATCGCATCCACGTATCGTTGGTGCGAGAGTGTCTTGCGTTCGCGAAATATAGTAGCAGAACGCATTCATCGTCCGCTCGCCGAACGCCCGCGGCGCTCGTTCCGCGTGTCCAGGCGCTCCCGGTGCTACACTCATCCGCTCGTGGGGGCCAGGATAATTGCGCCAGCGAGGCGCGAACCGGAGACGCCGGTTGCCGCTATCCCTTTGGACGCCGGAGTGCATGCTCATGTTCAAGGTCGCCGTTGTCCAACAACCGCCGGTGGTGCTCGATCGGGCGCAAACCGTGAGCAGCGCCGTCTTGCACATCGCAGAGGCCGCTGCCAAGGGCGCGACGCTGGTCGTGTTCCCGGAAACATTCATCCCCTGCTATCCGGCCTGGATATGGCGGCTTCGTCCCGGGACGGACGCATCGGTGACGTCGAAGCTGCACGCGCGGCTGCTGGAGAATTCGGTCACCGTCGGACGCGGCGACCTGGCACCCCTGTGCGACGCCGCGAAACAACATCGACTCACCGTCGTCTGCGGTTTCAACGAGCGTGACGAGGATGCGAGTCGAGGTACGCTCTACAACTCCGTGGTTGTGATTGGCGCCGACGGCTCCATACTCAACAAGCATCGCAAGCTCATGCCGACAAATCCGGAGCGCATGGTGTGGGGGTTCGGCGACGGATCGAGCCTCAAGGTCGTCGCCACGTCCTGCGGGCGAATCGGGACGCTCATTTGCTGGGAGAACTTCATGCCGCTGGCGCGGTATGCGCTCTACGCGCAGGGCCTCGAAATATATATCGCGCCAACTTACGACAGCGGCGATGGCTGGATCGGGACCCTGCAGCACATCGCGCGCGAAGGATGTTGCTGGGTGGTCGGTAGCGGAACCGTCATGCGGGCCAGCGACCTGCCCGGGGATTTTCCGGAGCGCGGGCGACTTTATGCCGACGCGGACGAATGGATCAACGAAGGCGACTCGGTGGTGATCGCGCCCGGTGGCGCCATAGTCGCCGGCCCGATGCGCAAGGTCACGGGCATGCTGCTCGCAGACATCGAGATCGATGCCGTCGCAGCCGCGCGGCGCCGCATCGATGTCGCCGGACACTATGCGCGGCCGGATGTCTTTCAACTGCACGTCAACCGGCAGCCACAATCGCCGGTCCGGTTCGCCTAGAGCCGCCGGCGCATGCTGTCATTACGCCTACCGGTTTTGTCCCGGTTGCCGCTTCGTAAAGGATAAGCGTCAACCGTGGCGATCTCCGAAGCTGTCCTCGATACATTGAAGCGGCGCGCACGCGAAGCAGCGGCGCATGCCTACGCGCCTTACTCCGGGTTTGCCGTCGGCGCGGCGGTGCTTACCGACGGCGGTGAAATCCACAGCAGCACCAACGTCGAAAATGCATCGTTCGGACTGTCGAATTGCGCCGAGCGGAATGCGATTTTCCAGGCCGTCGCGCACGGTGCGCGCAAGCTTGCGGCGCTGGCGGTCTACACGCCCACGCCAGACGCGACGATGCCGTGCGGCGCCTGCCGCCAAGTGCTGGCAGAGTTCGGTGCCGATGCGATCGTCGTCTGCTGCACCGACGACGGCGCGCGCGAGCAGCGTTTTGCGCTCGTCGAGCTGTTGCCGGCCGCATTCGGACCGGCGAGTTTGTGACCTCGGTTAAACTCGGTTAACCTCGGCTGTCGCCTCAGTAGCCACTCTAGTTGCCATCCGAGTTGCGACCTCAATTTCCACCTGAGTCGCCACCTCAATTGCCAGCCATGGAGCGAACCGCATGACCGCGCCCATCAAAACCGCTGTTGTCACCGGCGCCGGTACCGGCATCGGCAAAGCCGTCGCACTGGGTTTGCTGCACAAGGGGTATAGCGTCGCCCTGGCAGGGCGCCGACGCGAGCCCCTCGAGCAGGTCGTCGCGGAGGCCGGGCTTTCGGGAACGCGCGCGCTGGTCGTTCCCACCGATGTCAGCAATGCCAGCTCGGTGAGCCAGCTCTTCGCCAAGGCACAGGCGACTT
>VBDA01000076.1:0-13571 GCA_005883655.1 Betaproteobacteria bacterium
TCGTTCTTGGCAACGCGCAGGCTGATCTCGGACAGCAGATCGTCGACCTGGGTCTGTGCAGGACGGACTTCCAGCACCGGGTCGACCAGGCCGGTCGGCCGCACCACCTGCTCGACCACCTGCCCCGCATGCGTCTTCTCGTAGTCGGCAGGCGTCGCGGAGACGAAAATGGCCTGCGGCAACAGCTTCTCGAATTCGTCGAACCGCAGCGGCCGATTGTCGAGCGCCGACGGCAGCCGGAAGCCATAATTGACCAGGTTCTCCTTGCGCGCACGATCGCCGCGAAACATGCCGCCCACCTGCGGAATGGTGACATGCGATTCGTCGATGAAAGCTAGCGCGTTTCGCGGGAGATAGTCGATCAGCGTCGGCGGCGGCTCGCCGGGGGCACGTCCTGACAAGTGGCGCGAATAATTCTCGATGCCCTTGCAAAAGCCGATCTCGATCATCATCTCGATATCGAACCGCGTGCGCTGCTCGATCCGTTGCGCCTCGATCAGTTTCATCTGCGCAACAAAAAAATCCTTCTGCTCCACGAGCTCGAGCTTGACCTTTTCGACCGCGTCGAGCACCTTGTGGCGCCCCGTCACATAATGGCTCGACGGAAATACGGTGAAGCGCGCGAGCTTCTGGCGGATATGCCCGGTCAGTGGATCGAACAGCTGCAGTGACTCGACCTCGTCGTCGAACAGCGATAACCGGAGAGCGTTGTCTGCGTGCTCGGCCGGGAAGATGTCGAGCACGTCGCCATGAACGCGGAAGTTGCCGCGTCGGAATTCCATCTCGTTTCTCTGATATTGCATCTCCGTCAGTCGCTTGATCGCGTCGCGCTGCGTCAGCCGATCGCCCTGATGAAGGTGAAGGATCATGCTGTGGTATTCAGACGGGTCGCCGATGCCGTAGATCGCCGAAACGGTGGCGACGACGATGCAATCCTGCCGCTCCAGAATCGACTTGGTTGCCGAAAGGCGCATCTGTTCGATGTGCTCGTTGATCGACGAATCCTTCTCGATGTACAGATCGCGCGACGGTACATACGCTTCGGGCTGGTAGTAGTCGTAATAAGAGACGAAATATTCGATCGAATTCTTGGGAAAGAACTCGCGAAACTCGGAGTAGAGCTGCGCCGCGAGCGTCTTATTCGGCGCGAGCACGATCGTTGGCCGGCCGGTGCGCGCGATGACGTTGGCCATGGTATAGGTCTTGCCCGAGCCCGTCACGCCGAGGAGGGTCTGATAGGCGAGCCCATCGTCGAGACCCTCGATCAGCTTGTCGATCGCCTCCGGCTGGTCGCCCGCCGGCAAAAACGGCTGGTGCAGCTCGTAGGGGCTGTTCGGAAACGTCACGATCATGGGTATCTCAAGCAATCGAAACCGTCTATTTTAGCGCAGTCCGAGGCTCCGGCGCGCTTCCTGCCTGTCTGCGATTTGCCAAGCTCAGGCATGCTCTGCAAAACCTTCAAGTGGATGACAGCCGCCGGTGCGGTAAAATGCGGCTTTCGCCGTGTCGCCGAACTTTCTGGAATCCGATGAGCCTTCTCACCACCCGCGTTCAAGCGATCAAGCCCTCTCCGACGCTCGCCGTCACCGCCCAGGCAGCCAAGCTGAAGGCGGAAGGTAAAGATGTGGTCAGTCTCGGCGCCGGCGAGCCCGACTTCGATACGCCTCAGCACATCAAGGACGCGGCGATCGCGGCGATCAACCGCGGATTCACCAAGTACACTGCCGTCGGCGGCATCCCGACGCTCAAGGCGGCGGTCATTGCCAAGTTCAAGCGCGACAACCGGCTCCGCTACGATGCCGCCCAGATCCTGGTCTCAGTTGGTGGCAAACAGAGCATTTTCAACCTATGCCAGGCGGTGGTTGACGTCGGCGACGAGGTGATCATTCCCGCCCCGTACTGGGTGTCGTATCCGGACATCGCGCTCATCTGCGATGGCAAGCCGGTGGTGGTCGAGGCCGGCGTGGAGCAGAGCTTTCGGATAACCCCGCAGCAGCTCGAGGCGGCGATTACTCCGCGCACCAAGCTGTTTTTCATCAACAGTCCGAGCAACCCCACCGGCGCGGTTTATTCGGCGGAAGAACTGAAAGCGCTGGGTGCAGTCCTCCGCCGGCATCCGCAGGTGTTGATCGCCACCGACGACATGTACGAGCACATCAAGCTCGACGATTACGACTTCGTCAACATCGTCAATGCATGTCCCGACTTGTACGATCGCACCATTGTGCTCAACGGCGTATCCAAGGCGTATTCGATGACGGGGTGGCGAATCGGCTATTGCGGCGGCCCGCAGGCGATCATCAGCGCAATGGAAAATATCCAGTCGCAATCGACGTCCAATCCAACTTCGATCTCGCAGGTCGCGGCGGAGGCAGCGCTCAACGGCGATCAGACTTGTATCGCGCCGATGGTCAAGGCCTTTCGCGAGCGCCACGATTACGTTGTCGGCGCGCTCAATGCGATGCCGGGAGTGAAGTGTCTGCGTGCGGGCGGCGCCTTTTACGCCTATCCCTATGTGGGCGACGCGATCCGGGCTTTGCACGTCAAAGGACTGATTGCTGCACCCACCGACCTCGCTTTCTCGGCTTATCTGCTCGAAAAAGCCTTGGTCGCGGTGGTTCCCGGTTCGGCCTTCGGCACCGAAGCTTATGTTCGGATTTCGTTCGCAACCTCGATGGCCAATCTGGAAAAAGCGATGACCCGAATGCATTTCGCGCTGGCGAAGACGGAATCCGTGAGCGAGTTAGCGACCACCGCAATGACCCGATAGCCGCACGTCTACGCTATGGATTTCAACGACATGCGATGCTTCGAGCTTTGACACTACGATGCGTTGCGCTATAATTTGCAGTTGTCCAACGCGGGAATAGCTCAGTTGGTAGAGCGCAACCTTGCCAAGGTTGAGGTCGGGAGTTCGAGACTCCTTTCCCGCTCCAGAATCGCGAGGGAGAGCCAGCGCTCTCCCTCTTAGTTTGTGCCGTCGCGCAGTCTTCTTGCGATGCGCGATCCCACCCGGCGGGGTGGCAGAGTGGTCATGCAGCGGCCTGCAAAGCCGTGTACGCCGGTTCGATTCCGACCCCCGCCTCCAACCGCGCCGATGAACGTTACCCGGGCCCGGGTCTTTCCATAGCCGCTACGTAGTACAAGATCGAATGCTACAACGTTGTCACCGACGACGTTCCTTACAATCGCTCGCGACGTTTCCCATGGGCGCGACGTTTCGCGTGGGAAATCAGTAACCCGTCGGAAGATAACGGAAAAATGCGGATGGCTCGCAGCTTGCTCCTATTGGTGACTAGGCAGGGGCGCACCGGTCTTGTTTAGTCTCGACAAGGAAGCCGACATCATGTTTGACGCGCGCAATACACCGCGCCGGGTGTGGGTTACCGAGTGCGTTTTGGATCTCATCGCAGGGGTGTTCGGTCGGCCGTAGTCCAACCGCACCGGGATATCCCAGGAAGTGCAGGCACCATGTCCTATCCGCGTGGAGGGAGCCGAGCAAGCGCGCTGCCGATGACAGCAGTACGAATGCAATTGAGCAGCGATGACAGAGACCTAAGCGCCATCGAAGCTGCACTGATCGAATTCGATAACAGCGAACTGTGCGCGCTGATCGACTGGACAAACAATGTCACGTCGCTGGTCCCGGGATTGTTGACGTGGATCGGACATGCCTGCGATTGGGAACTGCATCGCCGTGCCGACGCTGACTTTCCACTACGATCGCCCCTTGCAACGATACCACCAGACGAGGACGCGGTGAGCATTGCTGCCGCGCTGACGCTGCGTAAGAGATTCGATCAGGGTGGCGAGCGACATGCTGGCACGGTGGTCGCGCTGTTCGATGCAATCCTCCGCGTGCTAACTGGTGGCGATTGCAGGCACTAGCAATCGGATACCTCCGACACCGGGAGCACACATGGACAAATACCATATCGGCCACAATCGCATGCCCATCGGGCTGCGGTTCGCGTTCTTCAGGTTCCACGTTCGCAACGTGTACTTCATGTGGTACTACAGCCGAAGAAAAAGAAGGCATCCATGAGCAAGCGACACAGTGACGTCGAGCTGGACCAGAAGGACGGGATGGTGTTGACTGGACTGGCGATGATGGCGTTCCACTTCCTGGCGCGGCCGCTGGTCAAAGGTCCGCTCATTGCTGCCGTTGTCATGCTCGTGGTGTGGAAACTGTTGATGGCGGACGGCTGACCATGCTCCTCGACTTCCATCGTTGCGCGCCGTATTAGCGCACGTTGTGCTTCGGCTCCTCATGGGTTAGACAACAGGGCGTCCTATGGCAACTTGCCGAAATCGATTTCACCGACATTTGCGAAGACATAATCGGGTTTAGTTGCGCTTCTCTTTAGATCGTCCCGAGACGTGATCCCCGATAGCACGAGAACGGTCTTCATGCCTGCTTGTGTGCCCAGATCCATATCAGTATCAAGGCTGTCACCGATCATCAAGCACTCTTTGGGATTCCAATCATGGAGCCGCTCGAGGTAGCGAATCATCAAGTGATTGGGTTTTCCGACTGCATAAGCCAAACGACCGGTGGCCCTTTCAATTGGCGCGATCAGCGCCCCGCAGCCAGACTTGGGCCCCTTTTCGCTGGGGCTTACCGGTTCACGGCTGGCGGTAATGAACTTTCCCCCCTTCAAGATAAGCTCGATTGACTTGTCGATTTCATCAGTGCCGTATCGCCCGCCGCTCGCCACGACTACGTACTCCGGGGTCTTGTCATCGAAAACCGCGCCGGTCCTTTTCAATTCGTGGCGGAGCGCCGGGCTGCCTACTACATAGACGCGCGGGCGTCTCGAGTTGGACTGGATGAACGCAGCTATTCCCTGGGCACTGGTATAGAAGCGGGATGCCGGGACTTCGATACGCAGCTTTCGCAGATTTGACTGGAGCTCGCGCCGACTGTGATCCGGTGAGTTGGTCAAAAAAAGGAATGCTCTGCCGCTTCGTTTAAGCCGTTCAACGAAGCCGCGTGCGCCAGGTGTCGCACGCGAACCGCAATGCAATACGCCATCCAGGTCGCAAAGGACAGAGCAAGCTAAGGTGCCTTTCCTCAGCATGATAGCGGTCGTTTCCTCATCGAAACCTTCGCATCCGTTTCAGGATGGATCATGGCGGCACTGTTTTCGCTACAAGAGGTCGCGTAACCGGTAATAAAGCATTCCCAACACCAGCGCCGGCGTACGCATCAGCTTTCCACCGGGAAAGGAATGGTGCTTGATGCGAGCGAACAAGTCGAAACGCTCCGCCTGACCGGCAATGGCCTCGGCGACCAGTTTGCCCGCCATTCCGGCGAGCGCCAAGCCATGGCCTGAAAAACCCTGCAAATAGTAGATATTGCTTTCCAGCCGTCCGAAATCCGGAGCTTCGTTCATGGTGATATCGACGAACCCGCCCCACGCGTACGAAATCGGCAAATCCGCCAGCTGAGGAAATACGCCAAGCATCCGTTTCCGCATGCGCGCCGTAAGATTGCGCGGGACAGTGCCGCTATAGCTCTCACCGGCGCCGAACAGTAGTCGGTGGTCAGCGCTCAGTCGAAAATAATCGAGCACAAAATTGGTGTCGGATGCCGCCGGCCGGTGCCTCATCAACGCGTCGGCGCGCTCTTTGCCCATCGGATCGGTGGCGATGATATAAGTCCCAACCGGCATGATGCGTGATGTCAGCTCAGGCGCGAAGTCGTCGCCGTACTCGCCGAGGTACACATTTCCCGCCATCACCAGAAATTGACAGGCGACTTCCCCTTGCGCGGTTTTCACCGTGGGCTGCCGGCCACGCTCGACAAAATACACCGCGGAATTTTCGAAAATCCTTACGCCGGCGGCTCGCGCCGCGGCGGCCAGTCCAAGACAGTATCGCAAAGGGTGTAAATGGCCGGAATTGGCGTCGTACGCGGCCGAATAGAATCGATCGCTGGCGACCCATTGGGCCATCTCCTGCGGGCCTATCCATCGAACGGGATAGTCGTACAGGCGTGACACGTGGGTGACCCACTTCTCCAGCGCCGGCGATCTGCGCGGCTTGACGGTTAGCATCAGGTAACCGGATGCGTAGTCGCAATCAATTCCGTACCTGTCGATGCGCTCGCGCAATAACTGAAGCCCGGCGACCGAAACGTCCCAGGCCCGGCGGGCATCGGCGGCGGAAAATTGCGCTTCGATCGCTTGTTCGCCGTCGGTACCGAAACCGACGATGACCTGACCTCCATTTCTGCCCGACGCGCCCCAGCCTACCCTCTGCGCTTCCAGCAATGACACCGAATATCCGCGCGTAGCAAGCTCCAAGGCGGCGGACAAACCGGCATATCCCCCACCCACGACACAAACGTCCGCAGCAATACGCTCGGCCAATGGCGGCGACGGCGGCGGCCGCACAACGCTTGCTTCGTAATACGAGTTCTCAATGACGCCGAGTTCTTTTTTCAGCAGCAAGCAAATCCTTACTGGCTGGCTCGCCGGAGGCGACCAAGGCATTACGCGAAATTGCCGCCTTCCGTGCTAGACCACCCGGAAATTGATGAACTGCCAAGGGTCGTCGCGGTCCATGTCCTCCGCAAACAGCGGGCTCCTGTCCCGCAGCGGCGTCCAGTCGCCATAGACCCCGACCAGTTCCCCGAGGTACGGTGTGGCGATCTCGAGCACGGTTTCGTAGTCGATGTCGTCGGGCTCGACCGCGCCAGCGCTGGGATTCCGCAGCGCCCAGACTATGCCGCCGAGAACACCGGCGACGACCTGCAAACTGGTGGCTGTGTTGTACGGCGCCATTTGGCGGGCCTCTTCTATAGTCAGCCGCGATCCGTACCAGAACACGCCTTTCTCGTTGCCCATCAGCAGCACGCCCAATTCGTCCGTGCCCTCCGTGATCTCGTCTCTCATGATTCGTTTCTTGCGCTGCAGGCGCCAGTTCTTGCCCGCGAGCTCGTGCAAGGAAAGGACCGCGTCGTCGCAGGGATGGTAGGCATAGTGGACGGTGGGTCGGTAGACGACATCGCCGTTTTTGCGCAGCGTCAGATGATCCGCGATCGAAATGGATTCGCCATGCGTGATCAGAAAGCCTTGGTAACTCCCCTCGAGCGGCGTCCAACTCCGTACGCGCGTCGCGGCACCGGGACGGTTGAGGTAGATCGCCGCGTCCGATCCGAACCCATGACGTCCTGCGTCGAGCGGCCAATGCCGCTCGTGACTTCCCCACCCGAGTTCGGACGGCTGCAGTCCTTCGCTCACAAAGCCAACGACCGACCATGTATTGACGAATTCATCGCGCTGCTTGCGCTGGCCGGAGATTTGAGTATCCCGCTCCGCAATATGGATCACTTTTATCCCGAGGCGCATGGAAAGTTCTGCCCAATCTTCGTAGCACGTCGGCTTTTCGACGGCGACATCGTTGTCGGCGGCGATTTGCAGTAGGGCCTGCTTGACGAAAATCGAAGCAAGACCCGGGTTGGCACCGTTGGTTACAATGGCAGTTGGGCCTGCGCGTTTGTCCAGCCTGAAGGCGAGAATTTCTTCGCGTAGAGCGTAATTCGAGCGCTGCGAGAGCGAGGCGGATCTATCCGTGTAACGCCCAGCCCAAGGTTCGATACACGTGTCCAGGTAAAGGACGCCGCGCCGCCAACAAAACTGAATCAGCGCCAAGCTCGAGACATCGACCGACAAATTGAGCAGGAAATCACCTTTGCTCAGACAAGACTCGAGAACGGTTTGATAATTCCCTTCGGTCAATGCCTGCACCGTGAAATTCACTCCCAAAGCATTCGCGATCTCCTTGCCATCCTCATCGGCGGCGATTACTTTTACTTGTCCGGGATTCATTTCGATGTGCCGAAACAACAGCGGCAGCATCGCTTGACCAATACTGCCGAACCCCAGCAACACGAGGTTGCCTGAGAGGGACGCGTGCTTCGCGGTCGGCATCATTTCACCGTTTCTGATCGGCTGCTGACTTGCGCGCGCTCATTTGGATTCGCTGGGGGCCCGTTCCAGCCATTAAACTCGTCGGCGTGCTTGCAAGTTATGTGCCAGTGTCGAACCCCGAGCAATGTGGTCCGGCGATGCGAAAAGTGAATGTTTGTAGATTAACTTGAAAAAGATTCAGTGCGAGATCTGCAATCGGACAAGGCGATATTTACAAATACCGCGGAGCGTCGAAGGCGGTACGGCACTGCTCCGCTCGCACCGCTTTAGAGGCTACGCCTCAGTCGATCTTTTTGCATGCTGCGAATCATGATCCGGGAATAGCCAGTCGGAATCGGCACCGTCCATGCGCCGCTACGGGCAGGGCCAAAGCGGAACGTTTGCGCGCTGTATTTGGAGCCTGCGCCCGGCAAATCATGATTCTGTCCTGTCCTACATGCAAATCATCTGTTCTCCGATACACGTAGACAATCCAATTGGCGATATTTGCATCGATATCCGTAACCTTTGGGGTGCCGATGAGCTGCGACATTCCATCGAGCTCCCGCGTACAGCCGAAAAGATAGGCGTCGTATGCACAGTATCTTGTGCAGCTTCGCCCTCAGCCGCGATTATTGAATGTCGACGCAAATATCCGCGCCCCCGCCGGCGCGATCCCGGGCTGTCCGACTTCCGGTCAAGACCTTGCCGCAGCCGGACGAGACAACATGCGGACCAACCTGCCTGCACGCGATTTATGCATATTGGGGAGACGAGGAGCCGCTTGACAGGGTCGTCGCGCGCATGTGGCGAATGCAACGCGGCGGAACCTTCGCCGTTTACCTCGGCTGCGATGCGCTACGGAAAGGATACCGAGCGCGCATATACACCTATAACCTGACCGTATTCGATCCAACCTGGTTCGGCCGTCCGAAGGTCGACATTGCAGAAAAACTCTCCCGTCAGCGCGAAATAAAAACGGAAGAGTCGCTTCAGCACGCTACCGCGGGATACCTGGAGTTTCTCCGTCTCGGAGGCCGCCTGCGGTTCGCCGATCTCTCGCAGTACCTCATTCGTGGAATTCTCCACTGCCGACTGCCTATTCTTACCGGATTGTCATCAACATATTTGTACCGGACGGCGCGCGAGTTTGGCTCCGACGATGTTCCAGACGATATTTACGGCTTGCCAGCCGGACACTTCGTCGTGATCGCCGGATGGGACCCGCGGCGGCGGCGTGTTCTTGTCGTAGACCCGTATCAGCCCAACCCCTACGGCACCTCGCATGAATACTGGATCGCCATCGACCGCGTGGTCGCGGCGGTCCTGCTCGGCATCGTGACCCATGATGCAAACCTGCTCGTGGTTTACCCCAGACCAGACATGGCGGGCAAATCGCGATGAACGCAATTTTGGTGGTGAACCACGAGCGTGATTGGCCAGTCGAGGTGCCGGGTCTAATCGTCGTGTCCGCCCGCAAATACCTTTCCGGGGCGGCGTATAGCGAGAATCACCACCGCGCCAGGGTCTTCAATCTTTGCCGCACCGAGCGCTATCAGGGGCGAGGTTATTACGTGTCGTTACTCGCCGAGGCACGGGGTCACCGGCCAATGCCTGAAGCCAAGACGATCAGCGATCTCCAAGCCGATCAGCTGGGCAATCTGCGCAGCAGCGGGTTCAGGGAGCAGATCCAACGCGCGTTGGCGGGTAATGTCGAAGATAAGATAGTTATCGAAGCGTACTTTGGACGCGACCCGTTACGGTTGAACGATTCGTTGAGCCAGCAGCTTTTTGGCATTCTGCGGGCGCCACTGATCAGCGCAAGCTTTGCCCGCCACGACGGCGAATGGAGCTTGACCCACGTCCAGCTTTTGGGTGCCACCGACATTGCAGCGGACCGCAGACTCTTCGTTGCGCAGACCGCCACGGAGTTTATGGCGCGTAGTCGCGTGCGGATACGCGACGTCGGGCAAGATCCTTCGCTCGCGATTCTTTACAACAACGACGAGCCAAATCCTCCATCGAACGAACAGGCTTTGGAAAGGTTCTGCAGTGCCGCTCAGGCGCTTGGCATGCGTACCGAATTTCTGCGGCGCACGGAAATTGAGCGAGTTTCCGAATTTGACGCTCTGTTCATTCGCGATACGACTGGCGTTAGTAACTACACCTACCAGTTCGCCCGCCGCGCTGCTGCGGAAGGGTTGGTGGTTGTGGACGATCCCGACTCGATTCTGAAGTGCACCAATAAGGTCTATGTGAACGAGCTTCTTATACGTCACCGGGTGGCGGTGCCAAAAACCCTGATGGTGCACCGTGACAACGTCGATCAGATCGTCACCGTGCTGGGCCTGCCGTGTGTGATCAAGCAGCCGGACGGCGCATTTTCGCTGGGAGTGAGCAAGATCGAGTCAAGCGACCAGTTGCGCTCGTGCGTTGACAAGCTGTTCGCCAAATCTGACCTCCTCATCGCGCAGGAATGGCTCCCGACGGCTTTCGACTGGCGGGTCGGCGTATATGACCGCAGGCCGCTTTATGTCTGCAAATACTTCATGGCGCCGGGCCACTGGCAGGTCATCAAGCGCGAGGCAGGCTGCCAGTCCGAAGGCCTCACGCAGGCACTGAGCATCGGCGAGACGCCGGAGATCGTTGTGAAGACCGGTCTTCGCGCCGCAAATTTGATCGGCGACGGCCTCTACGGCGTCGACCTCAAAGAGACAGCCGACCAATGTTACGTAATGGAAGTAAATGACAACCCCAACGTTGATGCCGGCAAGGAGGACGTCTACCGGGAGCTAATGGGCGTGTTCTTGCGCCGCATCCGGGAGCGTAAGCGCGCCACGAGTCCATGAGCGCACGCTGGACTATCCCGGTTTTTTCCGGGTACGGGATCGAGCTGGAGCACGCCATTGTCGACCGGGAATCCCTCGCCGTGCGCCCGCTTGCCGAGGAGTTGTTGCGTGGATTTGCGGGGCGCGAGGCCTCGAACGTCGAGCGCGGCGGGCTTGGATGGTCCAACGAGCTTGTCGCTCACGTAGTCGAGGTAAAGAATATCGCTCCCACACCGGACCTCGAAGCGTTGCAGGCAAGCTTCCAGCACGAGATATCCGCCGCGAATGATGTTCTCGAGCCAATCTCCGCTTGTCTTTTGCCCACGGGAATGCACCCATGGATGCGTCCGCGCGACGAAACCGTGCTGTGGACGAAGAATCAAGCGAATATCTACCGGACCTACGATCGGATCTTCGATTGCCGTCGTCACGGTTGGTCCAACATCCAGAGCGTGCATATCAACCTTCCGTTCGGCGATGACGAGCAGTTCGCGAGACTTCACGCCGCGGTTCGCTTGATCCTGCCACTGTTGCCCGCGATCGCGGCCAGCTCGCCCATAATCGAAGGCCGCGATACCGGAATTCTGGATTACCGCTTGGAAGCCTATCGGGACAACTCCAGAGGCATTCCTGCTATCACCGGTAAGGTAATTCCCGAGACGGTGACCGACCGAGCGGACTACGAGCAGCGCATTCTCGCTCCCATGTACGTTCAAATCCAGGACCATGATCCCGCTGGAGTATTGCGACACGAATGGCTCAACTCGCGCGGGGCGATCGCGCGTTTCGACCGCGATGCCATAGAAGTACGGCTGGTTGACACACAAGAGTGTGTCCAAGCGGATGTCGCGATTGCCGCGGCGACCACCGCGGTCGTAAAGACGCTGTATTCAGAAACCTGCTCCACGCTCTGGCAGCAGCAGGCTGTCCCGACGGATGCTCTGTTCGAGTTGTTCTTGGCTTGCACACAAACGGCGGAAGAAGCGGTCGTCGATAACGCGCAGTTGCTCGACGTTCTCGGTTTGAAGCCGCGGCGCTGCAGGGCGCGGGAGGTGTGGCGGCATCTAATCGAAGCGGCCGGCTCTGCAAACCACAATTGCGACGAATGGTGGCGCTCGCGGATCGATGTAATCCTCGATCGCGGGACGCTCGCGCGGAGAATACTACGCGCAATCGACGGCGACTTTGCCCCCGAAAGGCTTCGAGAGGTCTATCGCCGTTTATGCCAATGCCTCGACCTTGGAGAGGTGTTCGATTGAGCGCGTCGACGCGTCACGCCACGTCATCCGCCCGCATTGAACCTGTGTCGCTTGTCGTGACCTGCGAGCATGGCGGCAACCGGATACCTCCCGCGTACGCGGCTTGGTTTCGAGGCGCGCGGGCCCTGCTTGCGACGCATCGCGGCTACGATCCAGGCGCACTTGCCATGGCGCGGACGCTGTCGTCGGCGTTTTCCGCCGTTTTGGTCGCATCCACCGTCAGCCGCCTTTTAGTCGACCTCAATCGTTCGCCGAGCCATCGCGCCGTCTATTCAGCGGTGATCCGCAAGGCACCGCCGGACGTGCGTCGGGAAATCTACCGGCGTTATTACCTGCCCTATCGCACTGCCGTGGAAGACGCGGTACGCGCAGCGGTTCGGCGCGGCTATCGCGTCGTTCACATTTCCGCGCACAGTTTTGCGCCGATCTTGGATCGCATCGTGCGCCGCGCTGATGTGGGCTTGCTCTATGATCCGCACCGGCGCAGCGAACAGCGTCTGTGCGCGCTCTGGCAATCCGCCATGCGCGTCCGGGCCCCCGACTGGCGAGTCCGGCGCAACTATCCGTACAAAGGGAACAGCGATGGCCTGACACGCTATCTGCGCCTGAAATTTGGCAGCGGCGTCTATAGTGGCATCGAGCTTGAAATCAATCAGAGAATGATTGGTAACAGCGCCCGCGGCTGGGAACAAACGCGGTCGACAATCGTCGCTTCATTGCGCGCGGCTTTGGATATGTAGCAAGGCACGGAGGATCCGATGTCGCTTCGTATCGCGATAATTAGCTGGGGTTCGTTGATCTGGGATCCCGATTCCAAATTCGATCGTATGCATCGGGGTTGGGTCGAAGACGGCCCGGTGCTCAAGATCGAATTCTCGCAGGTGGATCCTGCAGGCGACGGCGGCCTGACCTTGGTAATAGACCCGAAGCATGGCGCCGCCTGCAGAACCTACTATGCGCTGAGTAGGCGCCACCGCCCGGAAACGGCGCTTCATGATTTGAGCCGGCGCGAAGGGGTCCCGAACAAAGCAATTGGCTTTGTATCGTTGTTGACCCTTAGGTCGCGAGGCCACGATCCGGCAAGCGTAAAGGAGATCGCGCTTTGGGCTGCGAAGCATCGGATCGATGTCGCACTGTGGACTGATTGTCCCAGCAATTTTGCCCGGCGATGCCACAGGCCTTTCAGCGTTTCCGCTGCGATCACACACCTTCAGGGGCTCAGCGCACAGGCCAAGGTCGAAATCGCCGAGTACCTGTGGCGAGCACCCCCGACGGTCGACACTCCGCTGCGGCGGGCGCTGCAAGGGCCGCCTTGGTTCGCTCCACTCAAGCGACGTCCCGATCGGGCCTCCAAGGGCCGGTGAGAGACACGGCCCTTTATAGTCAGATGAGATCGTTCGCAGCATCTCGAACGTTCAAGCTATTTTCCACGGACATCTGTGTCAAGGCGCACCGCGGCTGCTGGGCGCCAGCGCCGCCCGCGCTGCTGATCGTCTTGCGGCCGGCCTCTGTACCCTGAAAAAGATGTACAACAGGTACGTGTCTAACAAAATGGCGACTAGCATGAC
>VBDA01000076.1:13612-14736 GCA_005883655.1 Betaproteobacteria bacterium
CTCCGTCTGGGTAGACCAACTGCGGCGCAGTGATCCTGCGCTCGTAGCCGCGCTGGACGTCAATACCGTGGCAGTACACGCCTTCGTGGTTGGAGAACTTGCTTGTAGCCAGCTCAAGTCGCGCCACGAGGTATTGAGCCTCCTGAATTCGTTGACGCGGTTAGCGGCGGCTACGGACGATGAGGCCCTGTATTTCCTCGAGCGTCATCGCTTATTGGTCGCGGATTGGGATACATCGAGGTACGCCTTCTTGCGGCCGCAGCCTTGAACGATGACACACGGCTGTGGACGCGCGACAAACAGCTCAAAACAATTGCCGTCGACTTGGGCCTTGCCGTTGAGTCATAAGGACACGCAGAGGCCTGCCCTGCGCTTGCCGCGTCAAGATATTGCAAAAATATCAGTGCCAGATCGCACGCACGATGTTGGCGCTTATTTCGTAGAGCGCGTAATAGCTTCCGCGCAATCCGGACATGCTCGGCAGGAAGTCGAGCACTGAGTCCGGATGCTCGAAGCTGCCGCCGGTCGGCGCTGGTATGGTGTCGATTTGCGCATCGGTGAACTCCGCGGTTGCCCGCCGCATATCGAAGTAATGCGCAACCAGGATAACCCGCCGAATCCCGGCCGCACGCAGGATTTCGGCGCTGCGCAGCGCATTTTCGTGCGTCGTCCGCGAGCGCGCTTCAAGCCATTGCACCTGCTGCCCGAATTCGCGTTCGAGCGCCTCCTGCATGAGCTTGGCTTCGGTTTCTCCTCCATCCACGCCGTAGCGAACGCGCTCCAGCGTCAGCGTGCCTAGCGTGTCTCCGCCGTACTCGGCGGCATGGCGGCGTTTGCCGCCTCCGATTATGACGATCGCCCGTGCATCGGCGGCGTGCGCGATGTCGAATGCGGGCGCCGTTTCCAGCCCGCGCAAAAGCGCACCGGAGACCGCCGGCATCGAGAGGACGAAGAGCAGCAACACGCTGCCCCAGGCCATCGCGCGGCCGGTGCGGGGAAATCGCCGGTAGAGCGAGAGTCCGAGGAGGGCGACAAGGATCAGTCCTGTCGGCGGGAGCAACAGCGCCTTGAAAACCGCCTTTACCCAGATCGGATCAAGGAGCGACATTTCCATCGATGTTCAG
>VBDA01000589.1 GCA_005883655.1 Betaproteobacteria bacterium
GGACCTACCCGGTGCTTCCAGGAGTTGCTGCACGCAAGCACAATCCGAAGAATTTCCTCGGCGACATGGTTCCGGTCGACTCGAACCACGACAAGGGCGCGAAGACCTTGCTCAACGGAGTGACGCTGCCGGCGGGGCAATCGATCCAGTCGGACCTCGCCAATGCAATCCACAATATCTTCATGCATCCCAATGTCGGTCCCTTGATCGGCAAGCAGCTCATCCAGAAGCTGGTGACCGGCGATCCGACGCCGCAGTATGTAAGCCGCGTTGCTGCCGCGCTCAACAACAACGGTCAAGGCGTGCGCGGCGATATGAAAGCCGTGATCAATGCCATCCTGACCGATCCGGAAGCGCGCGGCGCAATCAAGCTCGATCCCGGCTACGGCAAGCTGCGCGAGCCGGTGCTGTTCATGGCTGCGGCAGCGCGGGCGCTCAATACAGCGAGCGACGGCGTTTACTTCCAGCAGCAGAGCACTCAGCTCGGGCAACGCCTTTTCTATCCCGCATCGGTGTTCAATTACTACCCGCCAACCTATGTCCTTCCGGGAACAGTCGCGCTCGCCCCGGAGTTCGCGATTCAAAATTCGAGCACCGCGATCAACCGCTACAACTTCGCCAACACGCTGTCGTTCGGAACCATCGCGCCGCTGGCGACCTTGCCGGGAGCCATCGGCACCAAACCCGACTGGACGGCGCTTTCGGCGCTTGCCGGAAATCCGAATGCGCTGCTCGACAAGCTCAATGTGCTTCTGCTGCACGGTACGATGCCCGCCGCGATGCGGGCGTCG
>VBDA01000590.1:0-200 GCA_005883655.1 Betaproteobacteria bacterium
TTCTGGAGGCGCAGGGGATTGTGGCCGAGCGTCACAGCCATCCGCCGGTGATGACCGTGGAGGAGTCGCTGCGACTGGTGCCGAAGCTGCGCGGGCTGAAGACCAAGAACCTGTTCCTGAGAGACAAGAGAGGCCGCCGTCATTTGCTTGTTACCGTGCCGCATGATCTGTCCGTTGATCTGGATGCGCTCGGCGTTTCA
>VBDA01000590.1:210-6910 GCA_005883655.1 Betaproteobacteria bacterium
GCCTGTCAAAGCATCTCGGAATCAGGCCCGGATCGGTCAGCTTGTTGGCGCTCTTCAACGACAAGGCGGGCGCGGTCGAATTCGTGATCGATCGCCGCCTCTGGGACGCGGACGCCGTGCAGGCGCATCCGCTGGTCAATTCTGAGACACTGGTTCTCGATCATGCCGACCTCGAGCGCTTTCTCGCCGCCACGGGTCATCGGCCGCGGGTGATCGACGTTCCCGCGACGACGATGCCGGCAAGCGAATCTACATGACGCAAGCTTCCGCGCAGGAATCCGCTCTGACGCCGCTCGTCCGCCTGGTCGACGTGCACAAGTCCTTTGGTGCGACGGAGGTGCTGCGCGGAATCTCCATGGTGAATCGATCGATGGCGCTGGCCTATTCCCGCGCCGCTCGCCGGACGGCTTTGAGGTCGAGATCCTCGGCGAGCGACGACCGGCGCAATGCGTTGCGCAGGCGCTCTACGATCCGTCGGGCGAGCGAATGCGCGCTTCCTGACGTGCAGCTATCGGCATTCTCTATCCAACAGGAGGCAAATCCTATGCGGTCGATTCCAGTCGGGGCCAAAGGCTCGTTTGTCCTGGTTGTCACTACCGACCACCTCGCCAATCGTTTCAAGGACGCGATGTTGCCGCCGGTTCTGGCGACGCCGATCATGATCATGATGATGGAAAACGCGGCGCTCAACGCCATCAAGCCTTACCTCGAAGCGAACGAAAGTGCCCTGGGGACCCGTGTCGACGTTCGCCACCTGGCCGCTACCCCAGCCGGTCGCAGTGTCACGGCCAACGCGGAGGTCACCGGGGTCGATGGCAGGCATATCGAATTCCAGGTCGACGCGAAGGATGGGGCCGAGGAAATCGGTGCCGGCGTCCACGAACGGATTATTATCGATCTCGCCAAGTTCGCTGAGCGGCTGAAGGCGAAGCTCGGTTAGAGATTCGGGTCAGTGCTCGGGGCTTGGAGCTTCCTACCCCGGAAGCAGCGCTATTAGGATTCGGTCGACCGAATACCGGAGCCGCGGCTCGCGACCTTGCTCTTCGGATCTTTCTGCCCAGGTATTCCTGACGCTCTCTTCCGGTTCCGTTCACCACGGGCGCTGCCTTCTGCGGCGGAGCGCGCTCGCGTGCCCGGTTGAGTGCTGAAGTGGGTGATCTCCTCGATCAGGGACGTCCCATCGTCCATGAGGAATTTCTTGAATGCAAGTGCCACTGGCGGCAGCTGCTTGTGCTTGCGGTGCACGACGTACCAATCGAGAATCAACGGGAAGCCTTGCACATCGAGGACGACGAGGTTCCCGACCTGCCGTTCGAGAGTGACCGTGTGGGCCGAAAGAAACGCGATTCCCATGCCGGCGATCACCGCCTGCTTGATGGTTTCGGTGCTCTTGAGCTCCATCGCGATATTGAGCTTCGCGAGCCAGCCTGCAAAGCCTCGAGCCATCGAAGCCCAGGTGTCGGATCCCCTTTCCCGAACCAGGAACGGTTCGCGCGCCAGCACCGCCATCGGAATGCGTTTTTTTTTGGCAAGAGCGTGCTCGGGTGCAGCCACGATCACGTAGGGGTGGGGCGCGAACGGTTCATTCACCGTATCCATGTCTTCGGGAGGCCGCACCATGATCGCCAGATCGGTCATGTTGTCCGCCAATCGGTGCAACAGCTCCGCGCGGTTATGGACCGTAAGGTTGAGAATCACACCGGAATGACGCCGGGCGAATTCAGCCAATAGGCGCGGAAAGAAATAGTCACCGGCGCTGATCACGGCGACGTTCAGCTTGCCGCCCGAGATGCCCTTGAGGTGCTGCATGGCTTCCTCGGCTTCGCGGAACTGCTGAATGATCGCGCGGCTGTGATGGAGCATCTCGGTTCCTGCCCGCGTGAGATAGATCTTTCTGCCGAGCTGGTCGAACAGGGGTAAGCCGGCGTGGCCTTCGAGCTCCTTGACCTGGGTGGACACCGCAGGTTGCGTGAGATGCAATTCCTCGGCGGCGCGCGTAAAGCTCAAATGTCGAGCTACGCTTTCGAACACCTTCAGTTGGCGCAAGGTCGCGTTTTTCATCCGGCGCCGTTCGCACGATACATAACCTATAGCTTATGCCAGCCATAAAAAACTTCAACTGTTGCTGATGGCCTTCGCGGCGCAGTATGCGGTCCTAAGCCACCGGCCGATAAGTTGTAACAACGAACGCTGGCATGGCGACGCCTGCCGCAGCAAGCGGCGCACATATGGATCTCGCCCTCCAGGCTCGTCAGAGGCCTGGGGAAACGATCGAGGAGGAGTTGATGCACAAAGATGCAGATACAGCCGGGCTGAGCACGATTACCAGGCCGGCTTCGTATCGTTGGATGCAGTTGCTGATGGGCATCGTCTGCATGGCGATGATCGCGAACCTGCAGTACGGCTGGACTCTGTTCGTTAATCCCATCGCCGACAAATACGGCTGGACCAAGGCAGCGATTCAGGTTGCCTTCACCATTTTCGTGTTGACCGAAACCTGGCTGGTTCCCATCGAGGGGTACCTGGTCGACCGCTTCGGTCCGCGGCCCGTGGTGATGATAGGCGGACTGCTCTGCGGGATCGGCTGGGTGTTGAACTCCTTCGCGGATTCGCTGGTCACCCTTTATATCGCTGCCGCAGTCAGCGGCATTGGCGCCGGCGCCGTCTACGGAACGTGCGTCGGCAATGCGCTCAAGTGGTTTTCCGATCGGCGCGGGCTTGCGGCGGGACTCACGGCAGCGGGTTTCGGTGCCGGATCGGCGCTGACCATTCTTCCCATCACGGCGATCATCAAGTCGAGCGGTTACGAATCGGCCTTCCTTTATTTCGGCATCGGCCAGGGATTGATCGTGGTCTTGATGTCGCTTTTCCTGACTGATCCGCGCCACGTCAAAAGCGCTGCGCTTCGGCAAAAGGCGGCTCAGGGATCGACCCATGTTCAGCAAACGCGACGCGACTACCGGCCGATGGAGGTGTTGCGCCGACCTGTATTCTGGGTCATGTACTTTATGTTCGTCATGGTCGCCGCCGGCGGTCTCATGGCCACCGCTCAATTGGCGCCGATCGCCAAAGACTTCAAGATCATGGACGTACCGGTGAGCCTGATCGGAATCACGCTTCCTGCGCTCACGTTCGCGCTCGCCATCGACCGGGTGCTCAACGGCCTGACACGGCCGTTCTTTGGCTGGGTATCGGACAACATCGGCCGCGAGTCAACGATGCTGATCGCGTTTGGGCTGGAGTCGGTCGGCATTCTGGCGCTGTACGAATACGGCAGCGATCCCATTCTGTTCGTCATCCTCACCGGGCTTGTCTTCTTCGCCTGGGGCGAGATCTACAGCCTGTTCCCCTCGACCTGCGCGGATACCTTCGGCTCCAAGTACGCCGCGGCGAATGCAGGCTTGCTCTACACCGCCAAGGGCACGGCTTCGCTGCTGGTCCCCTTGTCGAGCATGCTGACCACGATGACGGGCAATTGGCACGCCGTCTTCATCACCGCTAGCGTCATGAACGCGATCGCTGCGTTGATGGCCTGGTTCGTCTTGCGGCCGATGCGGCGAGCACAGATCGAGTCGGCCCGCGGGGACGTCGCGGCCGAGCCGGCGATGCAGTCGAACCGCCTCGCAACGTAACCACTTTGGCGAGCCGGAACGCAGATCGGCACCAGCCTGATCCAGCCAGTCGACAAAGCGACGGGTCTTGATCCGGAGAAGCTGTAGCCGCTCGATATCCCAACAAAGGACCGCTACATGCATCGCACCCCGGGCGCCCACGACCACAGCATCGACGACCACCGCCAAGGACACCCTCAAGCGCAAGACCCGCGACTCCACCGTCATCTCCGGCGGCCACCTTGTCGCCAAGGCGCTGAAGAGCGAAGGCGTCGACACGATTTTCACGCTGTGCGGCGGGCACATCATCGACATCTACGACGGCTGCATCGACGAAGGGATCCGCATCGTCGATGTGCGCCACGAGCAAGTCGCGGCACACGCGGCCGACGGTTATGCGCGGCAGACGGGCAAGCTCGGCTGTGTCGTGACGACTGCCGGCCCCGGTTGTACCAACGCGGTGACCGGGATCGCCACGGCGTTCCGCTCGGAAAGCCCCGTGCTGCACATCGGCGGCCAGAGCGCACTGGTGCAGTGGAAGATGGGCGGCCTGCAGGATCTGCCGCACGTCGACATGATGCGGCCGATCACCAAATTTGCATCGACGGTGATGTCGACCGAGCGCATTGCCGACATGGTCGCGATGGCGGCGCGCGAGTGCTTCGCCGGCGCATACGGGCCATCCTATCTCGAGATTCCGCGCGACGTGCTCGATCGCGAAATCGACGTCGCCAAGGCCGTGCTGCCGAAGCCCGGATACTATCGCGCGTCGACACGGTCCGCCGGTGACCCGCGCGATATCGAAAGGCTCGCCGACATCCTGATCAACGCCGAGCGCCCGGCAATTCTTTTCGGCCAGCAGGTTTGGGCGGCGCGCGGCGACACGGAGGCGGTCGCGCTTCTTCGCGGCCTCGACATACCCGGTTATTTCAACGGCGCGAGCCGGGGGCTTCTGCCGCCTGGCGACCCGCACCACTTCGACCGCACGCGCAGCCAGGCTTTCGCGAAGGCGGACGTCATCGTGATCGTCGGCACGCCGTTCGACTTTCGCATGGGCTATGGCAAGCGCATCTCGTGTCCGGCACTGGTGCAGATCGACCAGGATTACCGCACCGTCGGCAAGAACCGCGATATCACCTTCGGCATCGCCGGCGATCCGGGCGCGGTTCTGGCTGCGGTGCTGCAAGCGGCATCGGGCCGGATCAAGAACGACAAGCGTCAGGCCCGTCGGCAGTGGATGAAGGACTTGTCGGCGGCCGAGGACGTCGCGGCCGAGAAGTTGATGCCGCTGTTCAAGTCGGACAGCACGCCTATCCATCCCTACCGCGTCGCCTACGAGTTGAACGAGTTTCTCAACGACGATACGATCTACATCGGCGATGGTGGCGACGTGGTCACGATTTCGGCACAGGCCGTGCGCCCGCGCAAGCCCGGCCAGTGGATGGATCCGGGTGCGCTCGGAAGCCTGGGTGTCGGCACCGGTTTCGCGATCGCCGCCGGACTGGCCAATCCGGCCAAGGAAGTCCTTTGCTATTACGGCGATGGATCCTTTGGCATGACCGCCTTCGACATGGAACCGGCGAACCGTTTCGGCGCAATGAACCAGATTCGCTATGGCCAGCTTACGAAGTACGGCGAAGAACGCGGCAGTGTCGGCAATCTGCTCGGCGACGTGCCGTTCGGCAAGTTCGCCGAGATGCTGGGAGGTTACGGCGAGGAAGTGCGCGATCCGGCACAGATCGTGCCGGCGCTCCGTCGCGGTCGCGAGGCGGTCGCAAAAATGGGCAAGTCGGCGGTGATCAACATCTGGGTCGACCCGCGCGAATATGCGCCGGGCACCAAAGCACAGACGATGTACAAGTGACGCAGATGTCCAAGAGCAAGACGCGTAGCGTCGCAGCGATTGGAAACAGCTGCGTCATCCCCGCGAAAGCGGGGATCCAGTGTCTTAGGAAACGCTGTGATCGCATGACGAACGCCACTGGGCTCCCGCTTTCGCGGAAACGACGACGTGACGTAGGGATCCGGCATAATTTTTGACTTATTTGAACTGACAGGAAAAATCGATGGACAAGGCACTCTCGGGCGTTCGCATTCTGGACATGACGCATGTCCAGGCAGGTCCTACCGCTTCGCAGCTTATGGCGTGGCTCGGCGCGGACGTCATCAAGTTCGAGCCGCCGACGGGCGACGTCACGCGCGGCCAGTTGCGCGATGTGCTCAACGCCGACAGCCTCTACTTCACCATGCTCAACTGCAACAAGCGCTCGATCACGGTGAACATGAAAAATCCGGTGGGCAAGGAAGTGTTCATCGCGCTGCTCAAGGAATGCGACGTCGTGATGGAGAATTTCGGGCCCGGCGTCCTCGATCGGCTCGGGTTTTCCTGGAAGAAGATCCACGAGATCAACCCCGCGATCGTCCTCGCGTCGATCAAGGGCTTCGGCAGCTCGGGTCCCTACGCCGACTTTAAGGCCTATGAAAATGTTGCGCAGGCGATGGGCGGAGCGATGGCGACAACCGGTTTCATGGATGGCCCGCCGCTCGTCACGGGCGCCCAGATAGGCGACTCCGGTACCGGCCTGCACTTTGTGATCGGTATCCTGGCTGCGCTTCATCAGCGTCAACGTACGGGCAAAGGTCAGTTCGTCGAAGTCGCGATGATGGACAGCGTCATGAACCTCTGTCGTGTCAAATTTCGTGACCATCAGCGTCTTTCGCGCGGTTCACTCGCGGAGTACTCGATGCCTACCGACGGCTTGAAGGACACGCCGCGTTCCGGCAACGATTCCGGCGGCGGACAGCTCGGCAACGCGATCAAATGCAAACCGGGCGGGCCCAACGACTATCTCTATGTGGTCGTTCAGGAAGCGGTGTGGGACGCGCTTGCACGGCGCGTCGGCGGCGAAGCGCTTGCGGCTGACCCTCGCTTTACGACGATTCAGCTGCGGCGAAAGAATCAGCAGGAGATGTGGCGGCTGCTGACCGAGTTTGCGTCGAATCACGCCAAATGGGATTTGATGAAGATCCTGAACGAGATCGACGTGCCTTGCGGGCCCATCCTGGGGACCGAGGATCTCATGAATGAC
>VBDA01000591.1 GCA_005883655.1 Betaproteobacteria bacterium
ATCAAGCTCGTCGGCAACGGTTACGATAGGCGCGACGTCCGTGCCGGGCGCACAGGTCCGGCTTTGCAACGTGCAATTGCGCCTGATATCGCCCGCCCGGCAGACTGGATAAAAGTCTCTCGTATCGCATCGGCCTTGCCGATCCTCGCAAGTCCGATGCGCGCACAACAAACCGGAAGGAGGCACTTCAATATGGCTTCGATTGAGTCGGTATCGCACGAAAAGCGCGTATTCGCCCCGCCGGCCGAATTCGCGGCGAAGGCGAACGTCTCCAGGGCCGACCTGGACCGCCTCAACGCCGAGGCCGCATCGAATTACGAGGGCTTCTGGTCGAGGCTCGCGCGTGAGACGCTGGACTGGCACAAGCCATTCAGCAGAGCGCTCGACGAATCCAACGCGCCTTTCTACAAATGGTTCGAGGATGGGCAACTCAACGTCTCGTACAACTGTCTCGACCGCAACCTGGAAAACGGCAACGCGAACAAGATCGCGATCATCTTCGAAGCCGACGATGGCGCGGTTACGCGCGTTACTTACCGGGACCTCTACCACCGGGTATGCCGTTTCGCCAATGCGCTCAAGTCGCTCGGCATCAAAAAAGGTGACCGCGTCATCATCTACATGCCGATGTCGATCGAAGGAGTGGCGGCGATGCAGGCGTGCGCGCGGATCGGCGCCACCCACTCGGTCGTATTCGGCGGCTTTTCGGCGAAGTCGCTTCAGGAGCGCATCATCGACGCCGGTGCAGTCGCGGTCATCACCGCCGACGAGCAGGCACGCGGCGGCAAGGCGATGCCGCTCAAGGCTATCGTCGACGAGGCGCTCGCGCTCGGCGGATGTAAAGCGATTCGAAACGTGATCGTCTACAAGCGCACCGGCGGCAAGCTTGCATTCTCCGCCCCGCGCGACTTGTGGCTGCACGAGCTTGTCGCACAGCAGCCGGACACCTGCCCGCCGGAATGGGTAGGCGCGGAGCACCCGCTTTTCATCCTTTACACGTCAGGATCGACAGGCAAGCCCAAGGGTGTCCAACACAGCTCCGGGGGGTATCTCCTGTGGGCGATGCTGACCATGCGCTGGACGTTTGACATCAAACCCCATGATGTTTTCTGGTGCACCGCCGACATTGGCTGGGTGACCGGGCACACCTATATCAGCTACGGGCCTCTCGCCGTCGGCGCGACCGAGATCGTGTTCGAAGGAATACCGACGTTTCCTGACGCCGGACGTTTCTGGCAAACCATAAAGAAGCACAAGGTCAGCATCTTCTACACCGCGCCGACGGCGATCCGCTCGCTCATCAAGGCCTCCGACGTGAATCCCCAAACCGCGCCGAAAAATTACGATCTGTCGACGCTGCGGCTGCTCGGCACCGTCGGCGAGCCCATCAATCCCGAGGCCTGGATGTGGTACCACGAGAACGTTGGTGGAGCGCGCTGCCCGATTGTCGATACCTGGTGGCAGACCGAAACCGGCGGCCATCTAATCACGCCCGTTCCGGGCGTGACGCCGCTCGTGCCCGGCTCGTGCACCTTGCCACTGCCCGGGGTCATGGCCGCCATCGTCGACGAGACGGGGCACGACGTGGCCAACGGACACGGCGGCATACTCGTGATCAAGCGGCCGTGGCCGGCGATGATCCGCACCATCTGGGGCGACCCGGAGCGCTACAAGAAGTCGTACTACCCGGAGGAGCTCGGCGGCAAGCTCTATCTCGCGGGCGATGGATCGGTGCGCGACAAGGAAACCGGCTACTTCACCATCATGGGCCGCATCGACGACGTGCTCAACGTCTCCGGCCACCGTCTTGGGACGATGGAAATCGAATCGGCGTTGGTCGCAAATCCCATGCAGGCGCGGCCAACGGGTGACGACGCAGAAAGGCTCGCCAAGCAGCTCCGTGACTGGGTGGGCAAGGAGATCGGGCCAATAGCCAAGCCCAAGGACATTCGCTTCGGCGACAATCTGCCCAAGACGCGCTCGGGAAAGATCATGCGCCGCCTGCTGCGCTCAATCGCCAAGGACGAAATCATCACCCAGGACATTTCGACCCTGGAAAATCCGGCGATACTGGAGCAACTCAAGAAGGCGCTGTAATACGACGTAACGCGCAAAGCGCTTCGCGACTGGCCTGCTTGCGTCTTGTTACGCCGACGGAGGAACGGTGTCCTGAAACGACTGCCGCTTCGCAAGCTTTTCAGCCAGCTTGAGCAGCGACG
>VBDA01000077.1 GCA_005883655.1 Betaproteobacteria bacterium
CGTCGATGTCGCCCCGCCCGCCGCAATAGTGGAACAAGCGCCGGCCCGCGAGGGCTATGTCTACACGCCAGGGTATTGGCGCTGGGATGAGCCGCGTCACAACCACATTTGGATAAAGGGCGAATATGTGCCCGAGCGGCGCGGCGAACACTGGGTGAACCATGAGTGGCGCGAGGAAAACGGCCGCTATCGGTTCAATGAAGGACACTGGGAGCGCGACAAGGGTCAATAACGCTCCCTGAGCAGTCGCATCGAAAAAGCCCCGTCTTCGGGGCTTTTTCTTTATCAGGTGCTAAACGCGGCAGCGAATCTTGTGCCGCTCCCGTTCTCGCCGGCAACGGTTTCGTACGGTCGCGAAGTCCACTAAGATGCAGGGTCTCGACCTTCAGGACTGCAAGGCTCATGGGATCGGGTTTCTGAGACGCACTCGGCTCCCGCTTCTCCCTCGGCCGCGCATCCGTTCGAAAACATGACCTCCACGTCGATACCGCTCAAAGAAGCCGCCCAGCGCTGGGCCTGGCTTCCAAAACTCGGCACCTGGAAGTACTACGTCCTGCTCGGTGCCGTTGGCATCCTTGTCCTCGGCCCCTTGGGTGGGGTTGCCGCGTCGTACATGAATTTCTCGCTCGGCTTTTTCGTGGGAGGCCAAGTCCTCGCGGGCATTCTAGGGTCGACGGTCACATTCGGCTATGGCGCGCAGGGACGTCACGGCGCGAACTACATCCAGACCACCGCGGCGTCGGTAGCCGGAATGAGTGGCTTGGCGGTGGTGATCCAGGCCATGACATGGCTGGGTCTGCCGCAGCCGCCGATGTGGCAGCTCATCCTTTATATGCTCTGCATCGGCATGTTCGGGGTCGGCGTCGGGATGCTCTACACGCCGATTCTCGTCGACCGCTTGCAGCTCACGTTCCCGTCGGGACTTGCCGTCGCCAACATCCTGCGCGCGCTGACCGATCCGGTGTTGCTCAGGCACTCGGTCACGCGCCTGTTCGGCGGCATGGCGCTGGGCATCGCCGGCGGCATAGGCGCGGCGAAGACGGCGTTTCTCGGCGCGATCGACCTGTCCACTTCGACGTTCGGCGCCGGCATGATTGTCGGTGCGCGCATAGGCATCGCGGCAATCGTCGGCGGGCTGGTCAGCTGGGCGATGATTCCCTACTTCGTGGCCATCGGCTGGCTTAAAGCGGGTGAGCCGTTTCGAAAGATCACATTCCTGATCGCGCTCGGAATGATCATGGGCGCAGCGCTCATCGATGTATCGCTCATTCTCTTCCGCGCGTATCGACGCGCCAGGGAGCGCACGGGGGCAAAACCGGTCGAACAGGAAGACTGGAAGCGCATCAACATGCGCATGCTCGTTGTGTGGGTCGTGTTCTGGGGTATTGGCATCGTGGTCACCGGCTCGCAGGTGCTCCATCAGCCGGTCGGCTACCTGGTGTTCGCGGTGCTGCTGGTGTTCGTGTTCGCGATGGTGAACGGAATTTCCGTGGGGATGGTCGACCAGAATCCCATATCATCCGCGTTTGTGGTGACCGTCATCCTCATGGCTGCGATCGGGCTCAAGGACCCGACGATCGGCTTGATGGCGGCGACCGTGCTGCTGGTCTCCACGGCCGAGGCCTGCGACATGCAGCAGGACCGCTCCACCGGCTGGCGGCTCGGCACCAACCGGATCATACAATTCCGCTTTCAGGTCGCCGGCATCGTCATGGGCGCGATCATGGCAGTCGTGTTCGCCAAGCTGTTCATGAGCGCGTACCCGGTGCTGCTGCTCGATCAGACCACGCTTCCCGCGGATCAGCAGCCGGACAGGTGGACTTCGGCGATGACCTACAAATTCGTCGGCGCGCTGCGCAGCCTCACCGAGGACAAGCCCTATCAGCGCACCGCCATCTGGGTCGGCGTCGCCATCGGGTTTGCGACCGAGCTACTGCGCAAGATCATCAAATCGCGCGGCGCCTACCAGAAGTTCGTCAAGGCAGGCAAGGTGGGCTTCAGCACCGACTTCCTGCTGGATGCCGTGGTGCTGCCGTCGCCATACGCATCGTCGTTCGGCGGCTTCGTCAACCTGCTCACATCGGCATGGTTCGCGGCGGGCGGCGTGTTCGCGAGCTTCGTCAATAGTTTGCCGAGAGACAAGGACAAAGCTCCCGCGCTCCCCGAAGACATGAGCACCACTTCGCTGGTGGGCGGAGGACTCATCGCCGGTGACGCGCTCGCCGCGCTGGGCCTGGGCATCGCGGGGCTGCTCGCTACCTTATTCTCCTGAATCGAGAGCGCGTGCGATCAGGGATTGCATTGAGCGTAATGCCTGGGATACGCAGCATCGTATGGCTGATTGCGCTGTGCATCGCGGCAGGCAGCGCATTGGTGCAAGCTCAAGCCTATCCGACCAGGCCCGTGCGGCTTGTCGTCGGGTTCACGCCCGGCGGTGGGGTAGACATCAATGCGCGCTTGCTCGCGTCCAAGCTGTCGGAGCTCCTCGGCCAGCAGGTGATCGTCGACAATCGGCCCGGCGCTGGCACCAACATCGCCAACGAGCTCGTGGCGAAATCGGCACCAGACGGCTATACGCTGCTGGTCAACAGCCCCGCGGTCGCGATCAACATGGCGCTCTACAAGAATCTTCCGTATGACACGCTGCGCGATTTTGCGGCGGTTTCCATATTCTCCGAGAGCCCGAACATACTCGTGGTGAACGCGTCGTCGTCAGCCACGACCCTGAACGAACTGATTGCGCTCGCGCGCGCGAAGCCGGGGGTGCTCAACTACTCGTCCGCCGGGACCGGCACGACGCAGAATCTCGCCGGCGAGTTGTTCAAGCTGCGCACGGGGACGAACATCGTGCACGTGCCGTACAAGGGCAGCGCGCCATCACTCACCGCATTGATCGCGGGCGATGTCGATCTGACCTTCGCCAACGTTCCGGCGATCCTTCAGCACGTCAAATCCGGACGGCTCCGTCCTCTCGCCTCGACTGGCACCCGGCGCTCGGAGCTGATGCCGGACGTGCCGACAATGCAGGAGACCGGGTTAAAAGGTGTCGAAGTGACCGTGTGGTACGGTGTGCTCGCTCCCGCGGCGACGTCGCGTGACATCGTCAATACACTGTCCGAAGCGATCGTCAAGGCCACGCGTTCTCCGGACATCAGGCAGCGCCTGCTCGATCAGGGCGCGGAGCCGGTCGGCAGCACACCCGCGGAGTTCGACAAGATCCTGCGCGAGGAAGTCGCGAAATGGGTCGACGTCATCCGGGCTTCCGGTATCCGGCCTGACTAAAGTGCGTCAGTTCTTTTCCGGCCGCTGCGGGAAGCTCCGCTCGAACACTGCCTCGGCGATGCGGTTCTTGAGGATTTCTATCGAGCCGCCTGCGATCATCCAGCCGCGACAGCGGCGCACGCAGTATTCCACCAGCTCTTCCTGAGAGTAGCCGAGGGCGCCCATCACCTGCAGCGCCTCGTTCGCGATATCGAACCCCGCCTGGTTGTAGAACGCCTTGGCAATGGCGGTCTCCTCGGCGGAGGGAAAGCCGCGGTCGGCGTTGGCCGATGCACGATAGAGCAGCAATTGCCCTGCATCGAGTTTGATTTTCATGTCGGCGAACTTCCATTGAAGGCCCTGGAACTCGCATAGCAGGCGCCCGAATTGCTTTCTTTGCATCGCCCATTGTCGTGCCGCCTCGTAGGCGTAGCGGCCGAGCGCGAGCGAGCGTGCGGCGTTGCCGATGCGTTCGACGTTGAATCCGGCGATCAGCTTCTTGAACCCGCCTTGCTTGAGCAGCAGTCCATCGGCGGGAACGAAGACATTGTCGAAGTAGATTTGCGCCCACTCTTCGTCGGACATGAACTTCGAGGGCTTGCCTAAGCGCACTCCCGGCGCCTTCAGGTCGATCAGCACCGAGCCGATGCCGGCCACTCCCGGGCCGAAGCGCACGTAGGTGAGAATCACGTCGGCGTGCGTCGAGTGGGTGGTGAAGATCTTGGAGCCATTGACGCGATAGCCGGCGCCGTCCGCGGTGGCCGTGGTCTTGAGTTCGGTCACGGCCGATCCTGCCTCTGGCTCGGTCATGCCGACCGAGATAACCGATTCGCCGGCGAGCAGCGGCTCCAGGTAGCGCTTCTTTTGCTGCGGTGTGCCGTACTCGGCAAGGACGCGGATCGGACCGAAGTTGCCCACCTGAACGACGTCGGCGCTTTTCGGGCACACCGAGGCGACGGTCTCGATCGCGATCACCGCGTCGAGCAGTGTGCCCCCGTGGCCTCCGTCGGCTTCGGAGATCGTGATGCCCAGCAGTCCGTGAGCGGCCATGAGCTTCGCGACATCCCACGGGTATTCGGTAGAGTGCGCTCGCTGGCGGGCGTCTTGCGCAAAGTGTTTCTCGGCCATGCGCCGCACCGATTCGCGGAACTGTTCCTGCTCGGGGGTGAGGCGGAAGTCCATGGCATCCCTCACATGATTTGTCCTAACCGAGCTTCGATCTCACAGACACGTCGTGCGGCTTCGGACTGCACTCTGTTCAGAGTGCCAGGTTCGACCGCAAACCAGCCGGCGAGTCTTCCCCGAAGCAATCGTTCGTCGTGACTCAGCTTAATCGCCGACCGAGGCGAGCAGCACAAGCGCGGCGATCAATGCGCGCCGATCCATCACTGAATCACCTCGTCCGCGCGCAGCAGTACCGACTGCGGGATGGTGAGGTCGAGCGTCTTCGAAGCCTTGAGGTTGACAAGGAGGTAGTATCTTGTCGGCTGCTCCATCGGTAGCTCACCTGGTTTCGCCCCTTTGAAGATTCTGTCGACGTAGATCGCCCCCCGTCGATACATATCGTCGAGCGTCGGCCCGTACGACATCAAGCCTCCATCACGGACAAACACGCCGAACTCGTACATCGCTGGAATGCGGTTTGTCGCAGCAAAGTCGAGGATGCGCTTGCGATTCGTAGTGGTGAGCGAGTCCGATACCACGAAGAACGCGTCGGGGCGCTCCCGAGACATCGTGGAAAGTGCTTCGTCGATGTCTTCGGGTTTGCGCACGCTGAGGGGCTGGACAGTGACCCGCAAGACGCTTGCGGCTCTCTCGACCTCGCGGTAGCGCAGCGTCATCGCACTATCATTGGAGTTCCAGATCACCGCGACACGCATCGCGCCTGGCACGGCCTCCTTCAAGAGGCCGAGCCGCTTGGCACTTAACTCGGTGGCCGTATCCGTGATCCCGGTAATGTTTCCCCCCGGCCGGGCGAGGCTCGTGACCAGGCCGATTCCCAACGCATCGCCCGGCCCGACTACCACGATCGGGATGGTCGCAGTCGCCTCCTTCGCCGCCCCGGCAGCCGGCGCGCCGAACGTCAGCAGCAGATCGACATCGAGGTGCATAAGCTCTGCCGCCAACCCAGGCAGCCGCTCGATCTTGGCTTCTGCCCACCGGCCGACATAGGTTACGTTTTTCCCGTCCACGTAGCCGAGTTCCTCGAGCGCCTGTCGTAGCGCGGCGGGTGGAGCGCCATCCGCTGGGCGGGCGCCGCCGGCAAGAAAGCCGATACGCCAGACCTTCGCCGGCTTCTGCGCGTGGCTGGCGAATGGCGCCGCAAGTAAGGTGCGCCCGACAGCGAGTAGGACCGTTCGCCGATCCATTATTTAATCACCTCGTCGACGAATGAAACGCCAACCAATACTACGCCTCCAAAAGGCTTCGCTCACGCCAGCGAATGTCGGTCTTGGCGCGGATCTGGGCCTCAGACAGCGGCAACGGCGATCTGACACTGGCTGCCAGATCAAATCTAATGGTATGGACGCCCCCTTTCTCAACCGGCATCGAGATGCCAAAGTGGAGTTGTAAGCCAACCACTTTTGAGAGGGAGCGTCACCATGAAGATTACGACGATTGGGATCGATTTGGCAAAAACGGTGCTGCAAGTGCATGGGGTCGATAAGCATGGGAAGGCGGGACTAAAAAAGCAGCTCAAGCGGAAGGACGTGTTGAGCTTCTTCGCCAATCTCGAGCCCTGCCTGATCGGCATGGAAGCCTGTGGGAGCGCGCATTACTGGGCTCGGAAGCTCTCGGCGCTGGGTCATACGGTAGGGTTGATGGCGCCGCAGTTTGTGAAGCCGTACGTGAAGACGAACAAGAACGATCGCAACGACGCCGAGGCGATCTGTGAAGCGGTTGCGCGGCCGAATATGCGCTTTGTGGCGGTGAAGACGGCGCCGATGCAGGCGGTGCTGGCGCTCCACCGAGCGCGCCAGGGGTTCGTGAAGGCACGCACCGCGCAGGGCAACCAGATTCGAGGGCTGCTCGCCGAGTTCGGAATCGTGATTGCCAAGGGTATCGGTCACATTGCCAAACGGCTGCCCGAGATCCTGGAAGACGGCGATAACGGGCTGCCGGGAATGATGCGCGAGTTGCTGCAGCGGTTGGGTGCGAATCTGAAGGACATGGACAAGCAAGTCGGGGAACTGGAGCGCCAGATCGTGCTGTGGCACCGGGAGAATGAGGCAAGCCGCAAGCTCGAGGCGATTGCCGGCATCGGACCCCTCACCGCGAGCGCCATGGTGGCCACGCTGGGCGATGCGAAGAGCTTCAAGAATGCTCGGCAAGTACCGGCCTGGTTGGGCATGGTGCCCCGCCATGACGGCACCGGGGGCAAAGTGACACTGGGCGCAATCAGCAAGCGCGGCGATGTGTACCTGCGCACGATGTTGATCCACGGGGCCCGCTCCGTGGTCGCGCACATTGATGAGCGCAAGCCCGATCAGGCCGATGAATGGTTGAAGAAGCTGCTGGCCCGGCGCAACAAGAACGTTGCTGCAGTGGCGCTGGCGGCGAAGAACGCGCGTATCGCCTGGGCGTTGCTGGCGCACGAGCGCAGCTACCAGCATGATTACGTTGTGACACGTAAGGCCGCGTGATCGCGGTCGGTTGAATTCGAACGAGCGAACCGTTTAGGAAAGGAGGACTTCCGCCGATTGCTCAGGCAATCACGAGGTGATGGCAAGACAGGTAAGACCGTGACGGGGTAAGCCTATGTAACCCAGTGCACTTCGAGTGCGAAAATCTGATGAGGCCCCCGTCAGCCGATTCCATCAGGGACCGAGGCAAAGGCCTCAAACAAAGTCCGGATCTATGGCTGCAATCTTAACCTTCTCGCCGTCATTAAGTGATCGCTTGACAAACCGGGGGCGTCCATCTATGGGTTACGACGCTTGATCATCACTTCACCTGTCGCTACGCGACATCGCCGGACTGCATGCGCTTGACCCCCGCCCGCTCCATCCGTTCCCACGCTGCCGCAAGCGAGCCTTGCGTGTCGATAGCGCGACATG